>JAGPGD010000024.1 GCA_018056165.1 Paludibacteraceae bacterium
CAATTTCTATCCAACGACCATAATCTTGTGCGTTTTTATCTGCCGCCCGAAACCCGTTGGGAAGCCATAGCTAAACATACTACAGGCGTGGGCGAGTATTTGACCAATGCGGTGAGAAAAATTGCCAAAGAAAATCCCAAACTGCAAAGCGTCATCGACATTGTGGATTTTAATGCCACAGCCGGCGGACAAAGAATCATCAGCGATGAAGTTTTGAAAGACCTTATCAACGTGCTCGGAAAATATCGATTGGGATTGGACGATGTGGAACCCGACATTTTGGGACGAGCTTACGAATATCTGCTCAGAAAATTTGCCGAAGGTTCGGGTCAAAGTGCCGGCGAGTTTTATACACCGCGCGAAGTAGCCGTTTTAATGTCGTATATTCTCGATCCGAAACCCGGTAACGAAATTTACGATCCCTGTTGCGGTTCAGGTGGCTTGCTCATCAAAGCTTTTTTGCGAAGCAAGGAAAAATTCGACGATAATCCCTCCTTCGAACCGGTGAGATTCTATGGGCAGGAAATTCTGCATGCTACGTATGCGATGGCAAAAATGAATGCTTTTATTCACGATATGGAAGCCGAAATAGCACTGGGCGACACCATGAACCGTCCGGCTTTTTTAACGCCAGCAGGTGCCCTGCGGAAATTCGATTTGGTTACGGCCAATCCCATGTGGAATCAGGATTTTTCTCAAACAGTTTATGAAAATGATCCCTACAACCGTTTCGTCTTTGGTTTTCCGCCTTCCAACAGTGCCGACTGGGGCTGGATTCAGCACATGTTTGCTTCGCTGAACGATGCCGGAAAAATGGCTGTGGTGCTCGATACGGGTGCTGTTTCAAGAGGAAGTGGCAATGCCGGTAGTAATCGCGAACGCGATATCCGCAAGGAATTTGTCGAAAGAGATCTGGTGGAAGCAGTCATCCTGTTACCGGAAAATCTTTTTTACAATACCACCGCTCCGGGAATTATTCTGGTGATCAACAAAGCCAAACCTGCCGACCGAAAGGAACATTTGTTGCTCATCAATGCGGCTCATCTGTTCGAAAAAGGCCGACCGAAAAACTATCTGCCCGATGAAAGCATCAGCCGCATTGCCGATATTTACCTTCAATGGAAAGAAGAGGAAGGTATCAGCAAAATTATCACCAACGAAGAAGCAGTCCGCAACGATTACAACCTGAGTCCAAGCCGCTATGTGGCACAAAACGGTGAGGACGATACGCTGCCACCCGAAGATGCGGTAATTCAGTTGCGAGAAGCGGAAGAAGAACGACAAAAAGCAGATGAAAAACTGAAAGCAATTTTACAAGAAATGGGATTATGGAAAAATTAGAAAATCAAATTGTTGAATTCAAACATTGTATTTGTGGCTTTGCCCCAAACCCTACTTCATTTTTTGTCTTGCCACAAAAAACGAAGCAAAAAAAGCAAGACTTTGCCCGCTTCGCTCGAAAAATTGACGTTCGTTGGCTAAAATCTTTTAAACTCGCTCCTTGCGGAGCTCAAACAGAAAAGATTTTTTAACGCCAACTTCTCTTATTTTTCGGCTCACCGGACAAGGTCAACTTTTTCATTAGTTGTTAAATGCTGATTATCATAAAGAGGTACTATGGATATAAAAGATTTTAAAGATGGAACAATGAGGAATGGTACGGAATATAAGTATTTTCTCCCGGAAAAAATCAATCATTCCTGTGTATGGACAGATGAAACTATTAATGAACTTGTGAATGAGCAGCAGAACTGGGAGGTGGTGGAATGAGAAAAAATATTTAATTTTGGAAATAATATTAATGAATCAAAAGGAATATAATAAAAAAGGAATCAACTATGAAAGAAATTTTGGGAAATGCTAAAAACATAAGATCACTTCTTAGTGGAGCTAAATTTGCGATAGACTACTATCAGCGTGAATACCGTTGGGAGAAAAAACATGTATCAGAACTTATAGATGATTTATCTGAAAAATTTTTGGATAGTCATCAGGAGGGTAATGAAAGAATCGCTATTGAACATTATAACCGATATTTTTTAGGTTCAATAATAATTAGCGACAGAGATGGGAAAAAATATATTATAGACGGGCAGCAAAGACTTACAACAATCACTCTCCTTCTTATATATATTTATCATTACCTTAGCGATGATTTTCAGAAAACGCAATTGGCAGATTTAATTTTTTCCCAAAAGTATGGTAAAAGATCATTTAATCTTGATGTTGACGAACGTAACGAAGTAATGGAGGCACTTTTTACAAAAAAGAATTTTGAAGAAAATGGTCAATCGGAATCTATTGTCAATATTTTACATCGGTATCGCGATATAGAAGATCTTTTCCCTGAAGAGCTTTCGAATAATACCTTGCCTTTCTTTGCTGATTGGCTAATCGAAAATGTTTATATGGTTGAAATTACGGCATATTCAGATACTGATGCCTATACAATATTTGAAACTATGAACGATCGAGGTTTGTCATTAACACCAACAGAAATGCTAAAAGGATACCTTCTCTCAAAAATTACAGATATTGATAATCGCAACAAAGCTGGAGATATCTGGCAAAATCAAATAAGTAAACTCAAAGAAATAGGTAAAGATGAAGATGCCGATGCTATCAAAACTTGGCTCAGAAGCCAATATGCTGAAACTATACGCGAAAGGAAACGTAATGCTCTACCTCAAGACTTCGACCTAATTGGAACAGAGTTTCATAGATGGGTAAAAGATAACGAAGAAAGAATAAACCTAAAAAAAAGTAAAGATTATTTCAATTTCATAGAGGGCAACTTTTCTTTCTATACAAATTGGTATTTAAAAATTCGAAAAGCTTCAGAAGATTTAATAAAAGGTTTTGAAGAAATTTATTACAATACTCAGTACAACTTTACTCTTCAGTATCCAGTTTTACTTGCTCCGCTTAGAATTGATGATAATCTTACTGAAAGCCGTAAAAAGCTAAAGATAGTATCTATTTATCTTGATATTCTTATAAATAGAAGGATATGGAATTGGCATTCCATCGATTATTCAACAATGCAATATGCAATGTTTACCTTAATTCGTGAAATTCGTGGAAAGAATACGCGAGAATTGGCAGATTTGCTTTTTGATCGACTTAATGGGGATGTAGAAACATTCAAATCCAATGAAAAATTTTATCTTCACGGAATGAATGGCAGATTAATTCATCTATTACTTGCCCGGCTGACAGAATATGTGGAAATAAAATCCGGAAGGGAATCCAGATATAAGGAGTATATTCAGCGAGGTGGAAAAAATGGTTATGAAATAGAGCATATATGGGCAAATCACTTTGAAGAGCACAGCGACGAATTTGCTCATCCTGATGAGTTCGATGATTATCGTAATCGAATTGGCGGATTGCTACTGTTACCAAAAAAATTTAATGCAAGTTATGGAGATTTACCTTATGAACAAAAGAAAAAATATTATGCAGCAAAGCAAAATCTTTTGGCTCAAAGTCTTTGCAAAGAAACTTATGAACATGATCCTGGATTCAAGAATTTTATATCTGAAAGTAAACTTCCATTCAAACCTTATGAAACTTTCAAAAAATCTGATTTAGAGGAACGACAAAAACTATATATAAATCTTGCCGAGCAAATTTGGAATCCTGAAAACATTAAAAAAGTTCTTATTTCAGATTAATGACTTATAAAACTTCGACATGAAATGGATAATACTGCCATAAAAATTAAATAATGATACTAAAATTATGAACTCAACCAACAACGAAATACTGCCACAGGGCTACAGGAGACCGAACTCGGACCTCTGCCAGAAGAATAGGAAGTGGTAAGACTGGGAGAAGTGGCGAATGTTGTTATGAGGCAATCTCCACCAGGCAACAGCTATAATGAAATTGGCGAAGGTTTTCTTTTCTTGCAAGGAAAGACTGAATTTGGTTCACTACATCCAAAACATATCAAATATACAACTATTCTTATGAAATTAGCACCGAAAAATAGCATTTTGTTATCTGTTCGTGCGCCTGTTGGTGATACCAATATAGCTGACATTGAATATTGTATTGGCAGAGGTTTATCTTCCGTAAATTCAAGTTTCCTTTTAACGATGAAAAAGATTTTTAAAACTATTCATTTATTTTTGATTACGAAAAAATGCTTACCTTTGAACAAAATTAAAAATCCTTTACCCTATAGATTAATTTTTTATGAAAAGACAATTAAAAATAGCTCTTGTAGCTCATGATAATCGAAAAGTTGACATGGTAGAATGGGCTTTATATAATGCTGAAATGTTATCTCAGCACAAATTATTTTGTACAGGTACTACAGGTAAATTAATAAAAAAAGCAATGGCAGAAAGAGGAATTGAAGTTGACATTACTTGTATGCATTCAGGACCTTTGGGAGGTGATGCTGAAATAGCTGCTCTTGTTGTTCAGAAAAAAATTGATTTGGCAGTTTTTTTAATCGATGATCTCAATCCTCAACCACACGAAGCAGATATTCAAATGTTGCTTCGTCAATGTAGAATTCATAATGTACCACTGGCTTGTAATCGTTACAGTGCTGATTTAATGATTACCAGCACTTTGTGGGACGATGAAACTTATGTGCCTACAGAACCGAAATATGTTAAATTTGTGCGAGAAGATTTTTTTAATTCTGATGAAGATTTAGATTAAAATAAAAATAATAGAAAAACTAAAGTTTCGCATTTCAGAAAGTGCTGGGAATAAAGTAAAAAAGAAGATAAAAAAGTAAAAAGTAGTATATATTAAAAGTAGTATATATTAACTGTATAGTTAAAAAAATAAAAATATGCTACCGGACAAAGTTAGAAAAAGGATTTTGTGAGATTGAAACAGATTTTTATGAAAATAAATTAGAGAGTATAAATATTTTGAAAGGTTTCAAGGCGTTGAAACTGACGGAAAGTTTTTCAAAGTTCAAGAATTTGAAAAGGAGTAGTTACAGTTTTCAAGTGATATTGTTGGCGTTGATTTAATCATGTCACAAGGTGGAAAACGATAGGATCTTCCCTGTCTTGTTAAAAGAAGGAGTTATAACGATAAATAAGGATGTTTTGTTTCGTTTGAAGAATAATCAACGAACTCATTCACGAAAGATATTATGGGAACCTATCAGATTAGATGCTTAATAGAAACACTTTTCAAAGAGACGAAGCAATTGTTGAATCTGGAAGGATGGCAATCCAATGATTTCGATGCACAAAATAGCCGATACCATTGTAAGTATTGATAGTCTACATTTTGTTATCTTTTCGATATCGATATGAGTACTATGAATCGATGGGAGAACTTTTCAGGGTAATGAATGCAGAATGTTTGCAGCAGACGCTTGACGAACGTCTTTGGGGATTATTTTTGGAGTTGCTGTGTGAAATATGCGAAGCATTAGAGAAGGATATTGATGAATTGTTCGAGTTGATCATGAATTGTTCTAAGACGGCAGAATTAGTTTCAAGAATGCTTGTTCCTTCACTCCAGGAAGTAGTATGACGGGAATGGAATTATTAACATATTGATAATCAGGATAAAAATAATTAAATCGTACTTCATTGTTTTTATTTGTCAAACCATTAAATCAAAGTACGAAAAAGCATTAGTAAAATAAAAAATTATTCTTTACTTATATTCAATAAGGAAAAATCCACTCTTCCCCAGAACCATTTTTGGTTTTTAACGTAAAAATTTTCATTGTTTTTATCATTTTTTGTCTTTAAAACTTCATCAAAAACAGACGATTTTCATAACGCTTAAGTTTTACCTCACTCATAACCATATTACCTTATTTACTTGGGTTGATTATTTTCTTTCTTTCCATCTGTATTTTATTCTGCTCTTTATAAGGTAATAAGGTTTGATTTATTTGTTTGTTAATGGTTATGAAGGTTTTTAAAATGATAAGGTTTCAATTTTAAAACTTGTTTTTTCCATATTCCATATTGAAAAATCTATTTTTTCCCATGTTCAAATTAATAATTTTATTGTCGGACGAATAATAAAATGCATTTCGAAAAGGCAGCGTCTTTTTATTAAACTTTTTGTCCACGACAAAAATAAACGTTGCCGTATCATATTGGTATTCAGTAATTAAAAAGTTATTTTGGATTGACTTTGTTCGGCGAGCCGAAAATTGACGAGTTTTGGATTTGCGAATTTCGAGTATTTATAGTTTCGTTTAACAACACAACGATAAAAGAATCATCTTTTGTTCATCAGTATAATAAGTCATTTATTTTCATAGAATTCCACAGAGAAGGTACAAAGTTATAGAGAGAAAAATCTCAAAAAACAAACGAAATAGTAAAACGTTTTTTACTTTTTTCAAAACAATTGAAGCGAAGCTGAAATCACTGAAACAACTAAAAAAGTGAAACATTTTTTAAGAAAAAATAAAGTGAGATTTGGAGCAAAGTCCCTCATATAAATGCCTGATTGTCAGAAAATTTTAGACAGTTAAGAATTTTTGTCATGTACTTAGAAATTTTGAAGCAAAGAATTTAATTCCTCATTGATGTTCCTGAGGGTAAGTATTTTTATTAGTATGTTTTTGAAATATCATAATGGTTTTATAAATATTCATTTTTAATTTATTTTTTAGGAAGATTTGATTAAATAATTATAAAAATTAATTTTTATTTTTTAGTACATGTTATTTTTTAGTACATGTTATAAAAGTCATAATAATTTTTAAGGAAAGAATATTTATAATTATTTAATATCATTTTTAAGAATAAATATAGTAATTTTGCAAAGATTTTTTAATAAATATTCATTACGACATGAATTATATTAAAAAATTATACACAAAAAGTTTTATGGGCAAATTCCTATGATTTTTGATATAAAATAGACAACAACTTATGAAAAACAAGAATAACCGTTTAAAAATGATTTCTGAAATCCTTCGTACACATGTTGTAGGAAGTCAGGAAGAATTACTAAATCTTTTAAAAGAACAGCACTGCGAGGTAACTCAAGCAACTTTATCGAGAGATTTAAAACAATTAAAAGTTGCCAAAACTCCTCTCTCAAACGGTGGATATAAGTACGTATTACCCACCTATAATAGACCTTTGCCTTCCGTTTCAGAAAATTCTTTGGAAAATTCTCCAGCTAATGGAGCTATTTTAAGTCTTGAATTTTCAGGACAATTAGGCGTAATGAAGACAAAGCCTGGTTATGCAAATGCCATTGCGTGGGATATTGACAATCGTTCTTCTGATTATATTTTAGGTACCATTGCAGGCGATGATACTATTTTAATTATTCCACGTGAAGGAGTATCCAGAGAAGACATAACAGAAATTATAAAGGAAATATTTAGTAACTGATAATCAAATTTTAAGTAAATCTTTAAAAAGTATTTTAAAATAGATTTAAAAAAGATGGAGAAAGATTTTAATATTGATGAAATTACGGTTCAAGTAGCTGATGAACGTTTTTTAGGATATGTTGATACGATTCTGAAAACAATTGAAGATGCTGCTAAAGTGCGTGGTACAGGCATAGCTCGCCGTTCGCCAGAATATATTGCACAAAAAATAAAAGAAGGTAAAGCTATTATTGCTCTTCAGGGAGAGGAATTTGCAGGATTTTGTTATATTGAAACGTGGAGCGATAAAAAATTTGTAGCCAATTCAGGCTTGATTGTGGTGGAAAAATTTCGTGGTCATGGGTTAGCAAAACGAATCAAACAGAAGGCTTTCGAACTTTCACGTCAGCGTTATCCTGATGCAAAAATTTTTGGATTGACTACAGGATTGGCGGTAATGAAAATAAATTCTGAATTGGGCTATAAACCTGTAACATTTTCAGAACTTACTAATGATGAGGCTTTTTGGCAAGGTTGCGAAAGTTGTGTGAATTACGATATTCTCCAAAGAACCAATCGCAAATATTGCCTTTGTACGGCTATGCTTTACGATCCTGCAAAAGAAGAAAACAAAAATAATCAGCCGATTGAAAAATGATTTATCAGTTGTTATTTATCGATAAAAAACTAATTTTAAACTAATTATAACTTAAAATGAAAGAAAAAGTTGTTTTAGCATTCAGTGGAGGTTTGGATACCTCGTTTTGTGTAAAATATTTATCAGAAGAAAAAGGATTTGATGTTTACACTGCCATAGCCAATACAGGAGGCTTTTCAGAAGAAGATTTAAAAAAAATTGAAGAAAAAGCTTATCAATTAGGAGCAGTAAAACATGTAACATTAGACATTACAAGAGAATTTTATGAAAAAGGCATTAAATACATGGTTTTCGGTAATGTTCTTCGCAATGGCACTTATCCTATTTCAGTTAGCTCCGAAAGAATTTTTCAAGCAATAGCCATCATCAACTATGCGAAAGAAATTGG
This sequence comes from Paludibacteraceae bacterium, assembly GCA_018056165.1. Classification (GTDB taxonomy): domain Bacteria; phylum Bacteroidota; class Bacteroidia; order Bacteroidales; family Paludibacteraceae; genus MVYY01. The sequence continues at coordinate 8,383 of JAGPGD010000024.1, forward strand.
TGCTAATTATGTAGCTCATGGAAGTACTGGAGCAGGAAATGATCAGGTTCGTTTCGATTTAACATTTCAAGTGTTGGCTCCTGAAATAAATATTATTGCTCCCATTCGTGATTTATCTCTCACGCGTGAATACGAAATTAATTATTTAAAACAACATGGCTACGAAGCTGATTTTAAAAAAATGGAATACTCCATTAATAAAGGTTTGTGGGGAACCAGTATTGGGGGTAAGGAAACATTGAAATCAGAGCAAACACTTCCAGAAGAAGCTTATCCTTCGCAAGTAACTGAAAAAGAAGAAAAAATTATTTCTATTGAATTCGATAAAGGAGAAATTTGCGGTATCAATGGAGAAAAAAAGACAGATAAAATTGCCTTGATTCAACAGTTGGAAAACATAGCTTCAAAATATGGAATTGGTAGAGATATGCACATTGGCGATACCATTATTGGCATAAAAGGACGAGTGGCTTTTGAAGCTGCAGCTCCGATATTAATCATTAACGCTCATAAAATGCTTGAAAAACACACACTTACCAAATGGCAACAATACTGGAAAGATCAATTGGGTACGTGGTATGGTATGTTTCTGCACGAAGCACTTTATCTGGAACCTGTTATGCGAGATATTGAAAAATTTCTGGAAAGTTCTCAGAAAAATGTTTCTGGAACCGTTTATATCAAACTTCGGCCTTATTGCTTTACTCTGGTAGGTGTTGACAGTCCTTTCGACTTAATGAAAACTGAACTTGGTGAATATGGCGAAACCAATAAAGGTTGGACAGCCGAAGAAGTAAAAGGATTTATTAAAATGATGGCAAATCCTTTAAAAATTTACTATAATATTCAAAAAAAGAATCAATAAATAATATAAATTAAATGATTATCCACATTTAACTCGACAAGTGAATTACTTTTTGTAACTTTTGTTTCTAAGCCAAGAATTGTCATTGATAAAAATAAATCTTAATGAAGTTAATAAAAAGTCTATAAAATATTGAAAATTAATCAATTATTTTGTTTTTTTAGTATCTTATAAATTTTATATTAAATTGATGGTTATCGATTCACCCTGTTGTTTTTGAATTGATCTCGTCCAGTGGACTGAAAACTGACAAGTTTCGAGTTCTCGAGTTTTGAGTATTGCAAGGTGTGTGGATTCGAGGTCGAGGTGCAAATTTGGAGTCACAAGTTTGGAGCAACAAAAGAAAAAATTTCTGTGTTCTCCCTGTGTAAATTGTCGTGTTTTTTTGCGTAAAAAATCGTTTATTTTTACAAAGCTCCATAAAGAAGGTATAAAATTACAGGAGAAAAATTTTTTATAAGATAATTTAGTAGTTACAGTGGGTGCCAAGACAATTGAAGTGAAGCGATATCGCCGAAATGACTAAAAAATAACACTTTTTGAAGCAAAAAAGTAAGTAGATTTTGGGCAAAGCCCAATTTCGAAATAGTATTCCATTGTTCATTTGTAAAAATGACGTTATATTATTCCAAATTAAATTTAATCAAAAGAATTCCTCGAGGCTTGCCTCGAGGTTATTCATTCCCGGTATAATAAATCATATTATAAATTTTACTCACCCAGCAATCTCCAAACAAAAAAATAGCTTTATATTTGTATTTTAAAAAATTATATTGAAATACTTTTTGAAATTAATAATGTTTGAAAATTTCTCAAATATTCTATTAAGTGTCGCTGTTTACCCTCTTACTTTTTCAGCCGTTTTTTCTTTACTTGTAATTATCGGCTTGTTAATATGTTCTGCTCTTATTTCAGGATCAGAAGTAGCTTTTTTCTCCTTATCTCCACAAATTAAAAATGAATTTGAAGAAAGTAATAAAAAAACCGAAAAAAAAGTTTTAGAACTTATCAATCATCCCCAACGCTTGCTGGCAACTCTCCTAATAGGGAACAATTTCGTTAATGTTGCTATCATTTTGTTGTTGTTTTATTTTACCAATTCTATTTTTGATTTTTCCAATGCTCCTGTGTTGGGTTTTATTATCGAAACCATTGTAATTACTTTTATTTTGCTGTTTTTTGGAGAAGCTTTACCTAAAATTTATGGAGCACAGTATCCTAAAAAAATGACACTTTTTACAGCTTCTTTCATTTCAGCACTGGAAAAAATTTTCCGTCCAGTAGCCAGTTTATTGATTAATTCAACTTCTATGGTTAACAAAAAACTTGAAAAACTGAAAAAGTCAGAGATTTCTATTGATGAACTTTCACAGGCATTAGAATTAACAACTGACAATAAAGATGAAGATAAGGAGATGCTTGAAGGTGTTATTAAATTTGGCAACACTCGTGTAGCTGATATTATGACTTCACGTATTGACATGGTAGCAATTGATATTAAAACCAATTTTAAGGAACTTTTAGACCTTGTTGTTTCTACAGGATATTCTCGTATTCCAGTTTATTCTGGCAATCGCGATAATATCAAAGGTATTCTTTATATCAAAGATTTGTTGCCTCATCTGGATAAACCTGCCCATTTTCGCTGGCAAAGCCTTATCAGGCAAGCATATTATGTTCCTGAAACAAAAAAAATTGATGATTTGCTGAATGAATTTCAGAAAAACAAGGTTCATTTTGCACTCGTGGTTGACGAATATGGTGGAATTTCAGGAATGGTTACACTGGAAGATATTCTGGAAGAAATTATTGGTGAAATCAGTGATGAATACGATGAAGAAGAAAAATTATATACTAAAATCGACAATCATACTTTTATTTTTGAAGGAAGAATATCGTTGAATGACTTTTTCAAAGTGACAGGAATTGATGAAGAAGAATTCTCGAAAGTAATAAAAGAAGTAGAAACACTGGCTGGCCTCATTCTGGAACTGAAAGGAGAAATGCCTGCCAAAAATGAACAGATTGAATATGAACGTTATATTTTTGAAATTTTATCGATAGAAAACAGACGAATAAAAAAAGTAAAACTTCATATCAAGGCAGCACAGGATAATTTAGAAGAAAATGAAAAATCAGTCTGAAATAATTTTAACTTTCGTGTTTTTCTTATTGAATATATTAGAGTTGAATGTGAATGCTGGATAACCAATGAATAAACATCTTTTAAAAACGTTAACGATTGTTGGAATACTTGTATTGTTCATTTCCTGTAACAGAAAACAAACACCTCGCCCGTATGGATATTTTCGTGTAGATTTGCCTTCAATTTCTTACAGAATGCTGGACACGTTAGATTTTCCCTATCGGTTTGAAATTTCATCCCATGCCAATGTTGTTGTTAAAAAGCCAAAACAAGTTGATGAAAAATATTGGATAGATATTAATTACCCAGACTTGAATGCCACTATTTATTGTAGCTACAAATCTATTCATGGAAATTTCAATAGTTTGTCAGAAGATTCACGTAAAATCGTTTATAAACATACAGTTCGTGCTGATGCCATTCAGGAAAAAGTTTATGAAAATCCATCCAGAAAAGTGTATGGAATTCTCTACGAGTTAAAAGGAAATACTGCTTCACCTGTGCAATTTGTTCTAACAGACAGCACACGACATTTTTTTAGAGGAGCCTTGTATTTTAACAATGTTCCCAATAAAGATTCGATAGCTCCGATGCTAGATTTTGTACGAAAAGATATTATCAAATTGATGGAATCTTTTGAATGGAAGCCATGATGCATAAATATTTTAAGACGCGACAAGGGGTTATTTTGATTTGGCAAGTGACAGAAAGCAAAGAAGAACTTTTTCAACAATTGGATGGACAAACAATTGATTTACTGGAATATGAAAAACTGAAAAATGAAAGGCGTCAAGTGGAATATTTAGGGACACGAATTGCTTTAAAAAAATTGCTGAATAAAGAAATCAATCTTTATCATACTTCTGAAGGTAAACCTTATCTGGAAGATGAAAGTTATCAAATTAGTATTTCTCATAGTCAGCAATGGATAGCTGTGATAGCCCATCCAAATCTTTCAGTAGGAATAGACATTGAATGTTTTCAACCAAAAATTCTGAAACTCTATGAACGTTTTTTAAATGATGAAGAATTAAGATATTTTGGAGATGAAAAGAATATACAAAATTTAACCTTAATTTGGTCAGCTAAGGAAGTGATATATAAGATTATTGGAAATGAAGCAGTTAATTTTTCTCATCAAATTCAAGTTTTACCTTTTAAATTGAAGGAAAGCGGAGAAATAAAAACACTGCATATTCCGTCAGAAAAAATATTTCGACTCCATTATAACCAGACAAATGATTACGTAGTGGTTTATGGTGCAGCAGAAAAAACATATAAAGAAAAAATTGAAAAATGATTTTTTTTCAGCCAACTTTTTAATTTATTATGGAAATTGAAAAAGCATGAAAAATTTATATGAAAAAATCCTTTTCAACAGAAAAAATAATCATAAAATGCTGGCAGTGTTACTTGATCCTGATCAATGTCAGGGAAGTTTATTGTCAGCCATACTGGATACTTTGAAAAAAGGAATTCCTGATTTTATTTTCGTAGGTGGTAGCCATCTCAACTCTTCGGTGGACAATCTCATAGTTGCGCTGAAAAAAGAAATTGAAGTGCCAATTGTTCTTTTTCCCGGCAATGCTTCTCAATTTTCGCAAGAAGCGGATGCCTTATTATATCTTTCTTTGGTTTCGGGTAGAAATGCTGAATATTTAATTGGTCAGCATGTTATTTCCTCTTTTGCTATAAAACGATCAGGAATTGAAGTAATTTCAACAGCTTATTTATTAATAGATGGTGGGAAAGTAAGTGCAGTGGAATACATGAGCAACACTCGCTCCATTCCACGTGAAAAAAAGGAAATTGTAGTTTCAACTGCTTTAGCTGGAGAATTATTGGGAATGCAGATGATTTATCTTGAAGCAGGAAGTGGAGCAATTTTCCCGGTTCCCAAAGAATTAATTTCTTATGTAAAATTATTTGCTTCTAGTCCTATTGTTGTAGGTGGTGGTATTCAAACAACAGAGAAACTAAAAGAATGTTTTGATGCGGGAGCAGATATAGTAGTAATAGGAAATTTATTTGAAATCTATCCCGCTAAAATTCAAGATTTTGTCTATTTTACTCATCAATATAACGAGAAAACCACATTAGTATAATTTGTTTTTTTCAAAATGAGGTCCCGCAATTTTCAAGAAATAAACAAATGAAATTGCTGCTATAATTCCACCTGTAAAATACGATAAGGACAATCCACCTTGTGTATCACCAATTTTTCCACCAATGATAAGCCCCAAGCCAATTCCGACATCCCATGTGGTCAAAAAAGTTGAGCTGGCAGTAGCTCTTCTGTTGTTGGGGGCGAGATTGACAAACAAAGTGTTATAAGCTGGGAACAACATTCCATAACCGACACCTAAGAAAACTGCAATTGCGTAGAATAATACTTCAGCAAGTGAAGGATAAATCCCATAAAAGGCATTTAACGAAGACAAAATAAGAACTGAAACGATACAAATTAATGTACCAATTTTTATTATTTTCACTATAAAACCTTTATCAACCATTTTCCCCGAAAAGAAACGTGAAAAAATCAAACCAATTGCCAGCAATGTGAAAAACATTCCCATACCTCCCTGAAAACCTGTTTCCTTTCCATAAATTGCCACATAAGTGGTTAACATTCCATAAGGTATTGCCATTAAAGTAAGACAAATCCCAGCATGTGTTCCTTTTAGGAGGAAAAAACGGTCTAATACAATTGGTTGATTGGCTGAACGCTCAACTTTCTTTTTTGACTTAACAGTGGTTGCGGAGATAAAGCCCAACAAAGCACTTACAATGGAAATGGAGAAAATAAAACGATAAGAAGCATGATCGTGTAATAAAAGACTAATCATCGGTCCGATGGACATTGCTAAATTATTAGCAATACCAAAATAGCCAATTCCTTCACCTCTTCGAGAAGCTGGCATAATATCGATAACCAAGCTATTACCTGCTGTCGAGACCATTCCAAAAGTCAAGCCATGCAAAATGCGAAGAAAAAGGAAAAAATTTAGAAAAGTTACCAACGGATAACCGATAAAGCATAAAGAGAATAGGAAATAAGAGACCAGATAAATTGGTCTTCGAGGAAACATATCCAGAAAAAAACCAGCAACAGGTCGTATCAAGAGAGCTGCAATGGTATAAGAAGAAAGAATAAGTCCTATCGTTGTTTTGTTGGAATTGAATTCTTCCATCAAGTATAAAGGAAGAATAGGCAGCAATAAGTAAAAGGCAAAAAACAGTAAAAAATTTCCGATGCAAATACTGATAAAACTCGATGTCCAGAGTTTATCCTTTTGACCCGTTTCCGTCATTTTATATTATTTTTTCGGACGATCGAAAAACGGATTTTTCGAAGAACAACTGAGAGGAATTCCATAAATAGAGGTGCAACCCGGTAAAAGTTCCATTTCTTGAGCTACACGTCCTACAGAAAACATTACACGAGTATCTACTCTTCTATCGGCAGCAACTGAACAAGCTGACCCAATAGCTATCCCTACGTCAACTGTATTTATAGCACATGGAATTTCGGGAAATTTATCTTTTTCATTACAAGTGGAGAAACCACAATAGCCACAATTCAAATTCTGAACTTTTTGTTTTGTTCCGATAAGGACAATAGCTTGAGCATGAAGGATATTTTCTGCATCACGTGTAATAAATTTCAAACCACTTTTTTGGCTATATTCCAGCATGGCGTCTGATAATTGTTGGATAGTTTCATCGGTAATTACCGCTACTTCTATGATATCATATCCCTTTGCTTTGGGAGCAGTTCTGGCAGCCGTCATCATTTCATTTGCCACTTCAAGTAAACGTTCCCGTCGAGTATCACGCTCATTAATTATCATAATTCAATTTTTTTGACATTTATTTTTATTCAATTTGCATTAATTCTTGCAATTTTGGCAACATAATCTTGTCAAGCAGACCATTTGTTGCTACTGCTTCTTTTCCAAAAAGATAATTATTGCCACCTTTGAAATCGGAGATTGTTCCTCCGGCTTCTTGGATAAGTAAAGCACCTGCAGCCATATCCCACGGCTTAAGATTGTATTCCCAGAATGCATCGAAGCGTCCACAGGCTACGTAAGCCAAATCGGTAGCAGCCGATCCCAGCCGACGAACACCTCTTGTCTCAATAAATGTCCATTTTAAAAATTTCATATATTCGTCCAATCGATCAAAAGCAGAATAAGGAAAGCCTGTGGCAAGTAAAGCATCTTGTATACGATTACGTTTTGACACATGAATGGGTTTGTCGTTTAAAAATGAACCCCCGCCTTTCCATGTATAAAAACATTCATTACGTCCGATTTCATATACTACACCTACAACCAGTTCATTATTATCCATTAAAGCAATGCTTACCGCATAAACTGGCACGCCCTGTACAAAATTAGTAGTGCCATCAAGTGGATCGACTATCCAGTTAAAACGTTCACCTTTTTGGTCGATGGTACCTTCCTCGACAATAAAACCTGCGTCGGGTAGTAATTTACTTAATTGTTCAGTAATATATTTTTCAGAAGTTTTATCTACATAGCTTACCAAATCGTGCACGCCTTTTAATTCAACTTTGCTTTCATCAAACGATATGCGTTCCCCTGCAATAAATTTTCCTGTTTCTTTTGCTATTTTACAAACTTTTAGACAAAGATCTTCGTAACTTTTTTTCATCATTCATTATCCTTTATTAAAATTTTTGCAAAATTAGGGTTTTCTAAAAAAATAAGCAAGCCACATTTTTTAATTATTTTGTCGATTAGAGAAATTAATTTTTGAGATATTCAAAAATAAGTTAATAAGGTTTGATTGTTTTGTTTGTCATAAGTTATTAAGGTTTTAAATACGATAGGGTTTGTTTAACTTGCTTCTTACTTGTTCAATAGTGAAAAATCTACTTTTTTGTTAAACTTTTTAGGCAAAAAATTTAATGTTTCTGTAATAAGTATTTTTATACCTATTTGTATTTTAATTATGTAGCCATTTATTTTCACACCCTGATTTTTGAATAAAAAAAGAAAATCAAATTTTCTGGAAAAATTTTTTTGTTACACCGAATTTGAAATTTCAATTTTCTTACCATTATTATTAATAAAATTTTTATATATTTTTCTGATTTTCAATGAATTTATTTATTCATTAAAGGTCATTTTTCCGACAAAAAGTTAGGTCATTTCAAATTTTTTTCTTAAATTTGTATGATTTTTAAAAGGACTAAAAAGTTGAAATTTTTATTCAAAATTAAATCAATTTAAACTCAAAATAAAAATGATAAACAACGAAAAATTAGATGCCATCAATGAATATGGTGCGAGTAGCATTCAAGTTTTAGAAGGATTAGAAGCTGTGCGTAAGCGACCTGCCATGTACATAGGCGACACATCACTTAAAGGTTTACATCATTTAGTATATGAAGTAGTAGATAATTCTATTGACGAAGCAATGGCTGGTCACTGTGATAATATTCAGGTGATTATTAATGAAGATAATTCTATCACAGTTATTGATAATGGGCGTGGTATTCCGGTGGATTATCATGAAAAAGAAGGGAAATCAGCTCTTGAAGTAGTAATGACAGTTCTTCATGCTGGTGGTAAATTTGATAAGGGTACTTACAAAGTCTCAGGTGGCTTGCATGGAGTAGGCGTTTCTTGCGTTAATGCCCTTTCTTCTTTTATGCGAGTGGAAGTGGCTCGCAATGGAAAACTTTATGTGCAGGAATACGAATGTGGTATTCCAAAATTTTCAGTAAAAGAAATAGGAGAATCAGATATCACAGGCACGACTGTTACTTTCCTGCCTGACAAAAGTATATTTACTGAAACTGTATTCAAATATGACATTATTGCCGATCGGTTAAGAGAATTAGCTTTTCTGAATGCTGGTATTAAATTAACGTTGGTGGATAAACGTACGATAGAAGAAGATGGGAACTACAAAACAGAAGTTTTCTATTCAAAAGAAGGATTGAAAGAATTTGTCAAATATATTGATGAGGCTCGTGAAAAACTTATCGAAGATATTATATATATCAATACTGAAAAAAATGGAATTCCAGTAGAAATTGCCATAACCTATAATACCTCTTACAATGAAAATATTCATTCCTATGTTAATAATATCAATACTATTGAAGGAGGAACTCATTTGGCAGGATTTCGTCGTGGTTTAACGCGTACCTTGAAAAAATATGCTGAAGACAGCAAGATGTTAGAAAAACAAAAAATAGAAATTAGCGGAGATGATTTTCGGGAAGGCTTAACTGCTGTAATTTCTATTAAAGTTGCAGAGCCACAATTTGAAGGACAAACCAAAACCAAATTAGGTAATAACGAAGTAATGGGTGCTGTAGATATTGCTATCAGTGAAGCTTTGGGAAATTACCTGGAAGAAAATCCTAAATCAGCACGCATAATTGTTGAAAAGGTAATTTTAGCCGCCACGGCTCGTCACGCAGCCCGTAAAGCTCGTGAATTGGTACAACGGAAATCACCTCTTTCAGGTGGTGGATTGCCCGGTAAACTTGCCGATTGTGTTGAAAAAGATCCTGCAAAATGTGAATTATTTCTTGTTGAAGGAGATTCAGCAGGTGGAACTGCAAAACAAGGTCGTAGTCGTCAATTTCAAGCTATATTGCCGTTGCGTGGGAAAATTTTAAATGTAGAAAAAGCCATGCAACACAAAGTGCTGGAAAGTGAAGAGATACGCAATATATATACAGCTTTAGGCGTTACTATAGGAACAGAAGAAGATAGTAAGGCACTAAATTTAAGTAAACTGCGTTATCATAAAATAATTATTATGACAGATGCAGATGTGGATGGTAGCCATATTGCTACGCTTATTATGACTTTCTTTTTCAGACATATGAAAGAAATAATTGAGCAAGGGTATCTGTATATTGCTACTCCTCCGCTTTATTTATGTAGAAAAGGGAAAATTGAAGAATATTGTTGGACAGAACAACAACGTCAAGCTTTTATTGAAAAATATGGAAATGGTCAGGATGGTTCTGTACACGTTCAACGCTATAAAGGTTTAGGTGAAATGAATGAAACTCAATTGTGGGAAACAACAATGAATCCTGAAAAAAGAACTTTACGTCAAGTTACTATTGAGAATGCAGCTTCAGCCGACCATGTATTTTCAATGTTAATGGGAGATGATGTGCTTCCTCGTCGTCAGTTTATTGAAGAACATGCCATTTATGCCAATATTGATGCTTAATTTATAAAAACAGAATTAATTTATTCTTCAACAAAAACGAATAAATGAATATTGCCGTTTTTTGTTCCTCGAGTAATCATATCGCTACCTATTATCATCAAGTTGCTTTCCATTTAGGAGAATACATTGCTTCAAAAGGGAATACGCTTGTTTATGGAGGAGCAAATGGCGGATTGATGGATGCGGTAGCGCAAGGAGCTCATTCTAAAGGCGGAAAAATTATCGGAGTAATTCCACAATCTATTCTTAAAATGAATCGGCAAAGTTCCCTACCAATGGAATTTATTACCACATTAAATTTAAGCGAAAGAAAACAAATTATCAAAGAAATATCTCATTTATTCATTGTCCTTCCTGGGGGATACGGAACGCTCGATGAAATGTTTGATGTAATTGCTTCGGGAATTACCGGAGAACACCATAAACCTTTAATAATCGTTAATGAACAACACTTTTTTGATCTTCTTATTGAACAAATCAAGCGGATGAAAAATGAATCTTTTATTCCGGGAAATGAAAGTTATCAACCTTATATTGGAGAGAATTTGGAAGAATGTATAGCAATAATAGAATCAATCTATTAACCTAAAAACTAATAATTCATGAATCAGTTTCAAAAAAAACCGCTTAAAAAAATTACTTCTACTTCTAAATTTGAAAAAAATGAAGCAGCGTTGTTGAAAGATATGCAACGTTATTTTGAGATTAGTAGATCTGCAGAACTTGAAGAATACAAAAATTTATTTCATATAATAAGTTCATCTGAGTTTCAAGAAAAAAAGAAATTATTAAAGAATCGCAAATATCAAGATACAGAAGAATATCAAATCGTTACACAATATCGTAAACTTCAAAAATCACCAGCTATTCGTTTATATTATGAAACTTTACAATCTCCACTCTTGCAGGAATATCTTCAATTCAAGAAAACGTCAGAATATGAAGATTTGGGAGATAAAAAGAAAGTAAATGCTTCCAAAACTCTTCAAAAATTCAAAGAATTTGAACATTCAAAAGCTTACAAAAATTATATTCGTTTTCACGATTCTTATATTATCAAACAATATGAAGAGTTGAAGGAAAAAGTCAATTTGCCGGAATTTAAAGAATCGAATGAATTCTGGGCAAATGCAAATCGGTGGCATGCCACTCCAGAATATGCCTTACAGCAACGTTATCATCAACTACGTAAAAATCCCGATATCGTTTATTATGAAAATGAGAAACCTGAACGTTTTGAAAAATATCGAAATTTAAAACTTACTTTCGAAGAAAATTTTGATTGGCATACATTGGATAGATCACGATGGACTTACGGCTTTCATTATCAACATCCCGTTCTAATTCAAGATCATTCTTTTGCCAATGAAAAGCAAGCTTACAATAAAGGGAAAAACGTAATAGTGGAAAATGGCATCTTGAAAATTTATACTAAAAAAGAAAAAGTAACTGCTCGAGCTTGGGACCCTGTAAAAGGATTCATATTAAAAGATTTTGAATATACCTCTGACATTATTCAAACAGCCGATTCTTTTCGACAACAACGAGGAGTATTTCGTGCCAAACTTCGCTGCTCAGGAAAAATTCATCATGCTTTTTGGTTAGGAACGGATAGAAAACTTCCTCAAATTACCATCTTTCATTTTGATGGGAAAAATATTAACGTGGGGAATGCCCATGAAAGTGGATTTGATGGGAATAAAATTAAAGGTATTCATCCTTCACAATTTTATATCTACACGCTTGTATGGACAGACAACGAATTGATCTGGTTTATCAATGATAGTGAAGTCCATCGTACTTCTTCAAACTTACCTCAAGAAGAAATGTATTTAGCATTCAATTCATTTATTCCGGAAAAAGAAAAAGGAGATGAAGGAATTTTAGAAGTTGATTGGGTAAAAGTATATCAATTTAAAAAAGAATAATATTATCTTTGTCGCATTATTTGTGCATTTTATCTTAATTGTTTAATAATGATACTTCCCACCAGAGAAATAAATGTTCTGAACCGTTTTACTATTGGAGGGAATCAACGTTTTACTCTCATTGCAGGTCCCTGTGCCATAGAAAACGAAAAAATTACGAGAGAAACAGCTTCAACCTTAAAACAAATAAGTGAAGAACTAAATATCCATCTTATTTTTAAATCTTCTTTTGATAAAGCCAACCGGACTTCAATAAAATCTTCACGAGGAATAGGTATGGAACGAGGTCTTCAAATTCTTCAGCAAATTAAGGAAGATTTCGATTTGCCTATTCTTACCGATGTTCATGAGACATGGCAATGTGAAATGGTTGCAAAAGTGGCTGATGTGCTTCAAATTCCTGCTTTTCTGTCAAGACAAACCGATTTACTGATTGCAGCAGCTAAAACAGGGAAAATTATCAATGTCAAAAAAGGTCAGTTTATGGCTCCGTGGGACATGAAAAACGTTATTGAAAAAATCAGTGAAGCAGGTAATGAAAATATTCTTCTTTGTGAACGAGGTTCATGTTTTGGTTACAATAATCTTGTTGTTGATATGACAGGATTGGTTGAAATGAGACGATATGGTTATCCTGTGGTTTTTGATGCCACTCATTCTGTTCAGAAACCTGGTGGACAAGGAACTTCTACCGGTGGCAATCGTGAAATGGTTCCTTATCTGATGCGAGCTGCATTGGCTGTCGGGGTTGATGCCATTTTTATTGAGGTACATCCTTCTCCGGATTATGCCATTTCTGATGGACCGAATCAATTAGTACTCGCCAGTGTCAAAAAAATTCTGGAAGAAGCTTTGCAAATTGATAATCTGATAAAAAATTCTTCATTTAAAATTAATAATATTTCTGCTGAAACAGATTTAACTTTTTCACAAAATTTCTGTCACAAAATCAAATTATTTCTTTGTGATGTGGATGGTGTGATGACCGATGGCGGAATGTATTATTCTGAATTAGGCGATGAACTTAAAAAATTCAATGTAAGCGATGGAATGGGTTTAAAACTCATTCAGAAGCAAGGAATAAAGGTTGGTATCATCACTTCGGAAAATACTAAAATTGTTGAACGTCGTTTTGAAAAACTAAAATTGGATTATCTCTATCAAGGTAATCGAGAAGGTGGCAAATTAGCTTCAGCAAAAGAAATTTGTGAAAAGGAAGGAATTACACTGGACGAAGTTGCTTATATTGGGGATGATGTGAATTGTGTCGAATTACTTTCTAATGTAGGATTAGCAGCTTGCCCTGCTGATGCACAACAAGCAGTAAAAAACATACCTGGAATATTACAAATGAAGAAAAAAGGTGGTGAAGGTTGTATTAGAGAATTTGTTGAACTAATTATGAAATATTATTGCTGAATATTATGGATTTTGTTGAACGAAGTAAAGAAATATTTGCTCTGGAAATTACTGAACTTCAAAAGTTAGCTAACCGATTGGGACCTGAAATAAATGAAGCAGTTGAAATGATTTACAACTGTAAAGGGAAATTAGTCATTATGGGTATTGGGAAAACTGGTATCATTGGACATAAAATAGCATCAACATTAGCTTCGACAGGAACACCAACAATTTTTATCAATGCTGCGGAAGCTGTTCATGGGGATTTGGGAATGGTAAGTAAAAATGATATAGTTTTACTCATTTCAAACAGTGGAAGTTCCAGTGAAATCCTAAATGTAATTTTTCCTTTAAAAAATATTGGTTGCACGATTATTGCCATGACTGGCAACCCAAAATCGCCTCTTGCCAAAGAAGCTTCACTAATATTAAATGTAGGTGTAGAACGTGAAGCTTGTCCTTTGGGACTTGCTCCGACAACTTCTACCACAGCCACTTTATTAATGGGAGATGCTTTAACTATTTGCTTAATGGAGCGAAGAAATTTTAAAGCTGAGAATTTTGCACTTTATCATCCAGGTGGAGCATTGGGGCGTCAATTATTAGCACGAGTAAAAGATGAAATGGTTACTGATATTCCAAAAGTTTATACACAAACCCCCTTCAAGGATGTCATTTACGAAGTGAGCAACAAACGATTAGGTATGACTATGGTGTATAATGGAAATGAAGAAGCTGTCGGTATTATTACCGATGGCGATATTCGTCGTGCTATTCAGAAATTTGATAATATCAAGCACTTAACAGCAGCCGATTTTATGACACACGGCTTTAAGCGGATTACTCAAGAAGCTTTGCTGAGTGAAGCATTAGAAATAATGGACGAGAACAATATTACCAATCTTGCTGTTATGGAAACACCTGATTCAGATAAGGTAATCGGAGTGATAACCATTCATAACATTATCGATTTTAAATAGGAATTGCTTTCTTACCACTTGAGCCCATTCAGTAATTGAATATAAATTTGAATACCTTTTTCAATTTCGTTCTGTTCAATAAATTCATTGGCTGTGTGGGAGCGAGCAGAATCGCCTGGACCAATTTTGACACTTGGGAAAGGCATTAAAGCCTGGTCGGAAAGGGTAGGAGAGCCAAACAAATCAAGATGTAGTTCTCGTGCTCTGGTAATAATAGGATGATCTAATTGCACATTACTTGAGCACAAACGAACTGAACGCGGTTCTACTTCACAATGAATGTGTTCACGAATTATTTCCAGAATTTCTTCATTCGTATAAAGTTCATTACTTCTTACATCTACCACAAAAGTACATTTGTCGGGAATTACATTGTGCTGTGTACCACCAGCAATTTGCGTGACTGTCATTTTCACTGCACCAAGAAAATCAGATTGTTTCGGGAATTGATAAGTTCTAAACCATTCTATATCCTCTATAGCTTTGTAAATAGCATTTTCGCCTTCTTCTCTACCTGCATGTGCCGATTTTCCTCTTGCTATGCAATCAAGTACCATTAACCCTCTTTCAGCTACAGCCATTTTCATTCCAGTGGGTTCGCCCACAATGGCAAAGTCAATAGGAGGAAATTCCTTTAACAAACATTCAATTCCATTTTCTCCAGAAATTTCTTCTTCTGCTGTGGCAGCAAAAATTAAATTGTAAGATTGATTTTGTTGAATTAAATATATGAAAGCAGATAACAAACTTACTACGCTTGCTCCAGCGTCATTGCTTCCTAAACCATATAATTTTCCGTTTTCAATTTTTGGTTCGAAAGGATTTAAAGTCCAGTCATTACCAGGTTTTACGGTGTCAATATGTGAGTTCAGTAGTAAAGTATGTCGTGATGGAGAAAATCCAGGACTGATTAACCATATATTGTTCTTGTTGCGAAAGACCTCATAACCTTTTGCTTGGAGATAAAATTCCAAAAAATCAGCCAATTCTTTTTCTTCTCGGCTGAAAGAAGGAATAGAAATCATTTTCTGTAAAAGTTCGACTGCTTCGTTTGTTAAAGTATCAACCATAATAAAGAATTTCTATAAAATTTCTTAACTATCATCTATTTTTACGATTTTTTAATTGTTTTCAACCGATTATCAATTTTATAAAGTCAAATTTTAATCGTAAGAATTCCCCGATGCTTGCGTCGGGGTAGCTTTTGTTTTTATTTTTTTTAGAAATTCCGGTGGCGAAGCCATAAAATTGGCGTAATACCTCGCTGCTTGCGGCGAGGATAATCAATTTTAAGGAATTTCTTTATTTATAAAGTAATTTTGGTCCCCTTTTTCCTATTTAACTGGTCGGCACGTGTAATCCAAACTTCTTTAACACCAGCTTTGAGAGCATCAAATGAATTCTGTAATTTGGGTATCATGCCGCCTTGAATCACTTTTTCAGCTACATATTGTTCAAAAAGTGAAGAGTTTAATTCAGCAATGACACTTTCTTCATCTTCTTCATTCAACAAAACTCCTTTTTTCTCAAAGCAAAAAATTAAAGTTACTTCAAACCATTCAGCAAAAGCTTTTGCAACTTCAGCAGCAATGGTATCGGCATTGGTATTTAGTAAATTACCTGCTTTGTCATGAGTTACAGGAGCTACCACTGGAACGACTTTTTTTTCAATCAAGTTGCTGATTAGCGTCGCATCAACTTTTTTTACGTCGCCCACTAAACCATAATCAATTTCTCCAATGGGACGCTTTTCTGAAGAAATAAAATTCAAATCTGCACCTGTTAAACCCAAAGCATTCACATCAAGAGCCTGTAATTTAGCAACGATTTGTTTGTTTACCCAGCCAGCATAAACCATTGTTATGATTTTCAGCATGGAATCATCAGTGATTCTTCTGCCATCGACCATTTTTGTTGGTATTCCAAGTTTAGTAGCCAGTGTAGTTGCCAATTGTCCGCCACCATGAACCAAGACTTTATTGCCTTCCAGTTTTGAAAAATCAATCAACAATTGCTGTAACGCAACTTCATCTTCAATAATTTTGCCACCTACTTTTATTATGAATAGCTTTTCTTTCACTTTTATTACCGCTGAATTCAAGTCACAAATGCAACTTTTTGGTTAGACAAATTTCGTAATAAAAATTCATTTGGTGTTAAGAAATTTAATTTTTTTCTTGGTCTGTTGTTCAAAATATCTTCTACTCGCTTTATATC
>JAGPGD010000073.1:0-3982 GCA_018056165.1 Paludibacteraceae bacterium
TGTCTATCTACTGTCATAATTTGAAAAAAAACGGCACATAACAAGGGTTTTGCGTAATAGCCCTATCAAGTGTCGTGGTTAATTTTAATTTTCTACTAAGGGCTACTACGCAAAGCCCCGATACGTTCATGGCAAATATACAGTAATTATTTTAAAATTCATATTTTGGGCAAAAAAAAATAAAAAATTATATTTTATTTGTATATAAATTAATAATAAAAGTATTAATAATATGGAAACTATTGGGAATAATAAAGAAGTTTTGATTAAAGAAATGCAAAATCAGGAAGTACCATTGCGTGGTAGAGCTGCATTTATCAGTAGATATAAAGCTCTAAATCCGGATATTGATACAGACCCTGACGATGAAACTTTATTTGATTTTGCTGATAAATCTTTCTCTGAAAAAGAAGATTTGAAAAGTAAATACGATAAGCTAAATGGTTCAAATGAAAAATTGGCAGCGATTATATCGGAAGACCCTCGATTTGCGCAATTTATAGCGATGGTTGCAAATGGAGAAAATATGATGTATGCTTTGGGTAAAGTTTTTGGCAATTTGATTGATGAGCTTGATGATGAAGGATTACAACAATTACGTGCCGGCCAAGAAGAATATAAACAACGGTATCAAAAAATCAAAGAAAATTTCGATTCATTTGAAAATAACCTGAAAGCCTACGGAGAAAAAAACAATCTTACTGCCGAAGATGTTGCGAATATAAGAGATGCCGTACTTGATTTGGCACTCGCCTTTAACGATGGAGCTATTACGGAAGAAATTATTGATATTATTTACAAAGGGCTTGATTATGACAATGAGCAAACAGCAAAGATTGAGGCAGCAAGATTATCCGGTAGAAATGAAGCTATCGAAGAAATGAAAAATAAGAAAAAACAAACTGCAATCATGCCGGATTTGGGAGTAGAAAAAAGCAACGCTTCAAATAAATCTATCCCAAAAATTGACAAAAAGGAACAATACAAAAATTATTTCGATCAACTTGAACGAATAAAATAAACAAGAAAAATTTATAAACAAATTAATTTTAAGAAAAAATGAAAAAGTTTTTTGACAAACTAAGCGTTAGCGGATTATTTATGTTCGCTATTACTATGATTTGTGGCATATTTGGTGTCTTTGGAGTAGATGCCATGCTTGCTGCTGCACCCGCTGTTACTACTACCGATGTAATTTCACAACCGGAAGGTGAATATGGAGATGACTCATTAGGTGGGAATGGAGTAATGGGAGAAGGATTACAGACATTAGATCAGGCTTTGTCCGCATCGCCTAATCTTGTAACAAGAGCTATTCACAATGAAGTTATTAAAATTGCACCTTATGATTACACTGCACGTTCATTGCTTGCAAAGAATTTCCGTATCGTAAAAAAGACCAAAGACCATAAAATTGGAGTTTATTCGTCCAGCACCGGAGCTATTAAAGTAACATTGGCAGAAGCTTATACAGGCGGAGATGATCAGGTTGCTTTAAATTTTGGAACTGATAATAAATTATTTGCAATTAACGAAACGGTTTACTTTCCGGGAATAAAAGTATATAAAGATGTTGACCAAACAATTCCGGACACACATTGTTTAATTTGTTATGTAGTAGATATTGAATCTTCGACTAAAAAACCTGTGCTGAAAGTACTCAACGGAACTGCTTCGGAAGATGGAGTGATGGTAATCCCTCCGCTACCTGCAAATACCTTAGCATTAAGAGGAGTAAGGACTGGTACTGAAACGCAGATTAGAACGCAGCCTATCAATGTATTGCCTACCGATAAAGAATATTATGTTCAGAAAAATATTATTGAATTTGGTTCTTCCGGTTGGTTTGATTCTTCTACTAAAGAAGTAAAATGGGATGACGCAGACCGTATGGAAATGGCAATGGCAGAGAAAATAAGAACTTCGATGCCTGACTTTTGGCTGGGAGCAAAAAATACGGCACGTATTCAGACCCAATATAATTCAGGAGAAGAATTAGCATTTTTTGCTGAAGGATTATGGTATCAGGCTGGCAGAGAAATCAATTTCAATGGAGTAGTAGATATAAATGCACTTATTGAATTAGGAAGATTTGTTTTTGAAGGGAACAGAAGCTCAAATACCAAATATTTTGTAATGGGAAGCCAATTAAGCGCAGCCATGCAAAAAGTTATATTTGAAAATCCGGTATTTTTAGGAGAGACCTACAAAGACAATGAACTAAACATTAACTTTACTGCTGTTAATTTCTTTGGTGGCAAAAAGATTCTGTTTACAGACGACCCATCGTTGGATGATATTGGAATGGCAGATTGCGGGTTTATCATTGACCACAAATATGCTTTTGAATATCAATATGAAATGATGAGTATTCCATTTGACGGCAAGAAGCTGGCAACATCAGACGTAAAAGGACAGTCTATCGTAGAAGAAAACTGCTTTATACTTGCCAATAATGATGCACATTGCCGTGTAATACTTGGAGAAGTAGTTGAAGAACCGGTAGAAGATGGCGGAACTGGAGGTGATTCTGGCGGAACTGGAGGTGATTCTGGCGGAACTGGAGGTGATTCTGGCGGAACTGGAGGTGATTCTGGCGGAACTGGAGGTGATTCTGGCGGAACTGGAGGTGATTAAAATTAATAATAAAATAAGATTGAGCCATTGAAAAATATGGCTCAATCGATTTGAAAAATAATAAACTATAAAAACAAAAGATATGATTAAGACTTATAAAATAAGAGACAACTTTTCTACTAAAAAGGCAATTCGTTTTAATTCAGGCTTTGCAATTTTTGAGGATAAAACAAAAAACGGAATTTTACAATATTCTACATCGAACAAAAACATGCAGAATGACATTGAAAATTCTGATTATTTCTTGAGAGGAATTATCACGTGTACGGTTACAAATATTAAAAAACAGACTAAAAAACAAAATCGGAATCCTGAACAAACGGACGATGAAAATGATTACTCAAATGTAACGACGTTTAAACAAGCGAGAGATATATTGAGCGCCAAACCTTACAATGTTCCCTTGTCATCGTTAAGAAACCAATCAATGATATTTGCAAAGGCAGAAGAATTAGGAATAAATTTTCCAAATTTGAAAATGTAATCTAATGTAATTTTATGGTAAAAGAAACGACAAAAAGGGTAACGTGAAACGCATTACCCTTTTTTTAAATAAACTTAAACGAAATGAAAAAACAAGAATTTATAAATAGGGTGCTCTTAATTATGAATGAAGCCGGAATGATAGACACACAGGGAAATTCATTCATTGGAGCAGACAGTGCGCAAGTGGACAGGTATATTGAAGGGAGTTTTGTTGATGCATGGAGAAGGTGTGTAAAAGTAATGCCACGAATATGGTTCAATAATAAATCCTTTTCAAATTCAAATGTAGTTTCAGACTTGCCAAATGGGACTGGATATGTTGTACTTCCGGACGACTTTTATTTGCTGTCGTTATTTAAAATGAAAGGTTGGGTAAAACCTGTACATGAAGCATATATTGAGAATGAAAAAACATCCAACATTCAAAGCAATGAATATACAAGAGGTAGTTTTATTCGTCCTGTATGTACTATATCATTGAAGTTTATTGAAGATAGTACGAAACAAGTATTGAATTATTACTCTCTGCCAAAGGGGTTAGAAATACACGAAATAGAAGAGGCCATTTACGTACCGGCAGCTACACCTCTAAAAGACTTAGAAGGCGACGCAGATTTGAATTTGAAAGACCAAGTTATTGAACCAATGGCATACATTTCAGCCGGTACCGTATTTACGCTTTTTGAAAAATATGAAATAGCCAAAGCACTTGAAATGAGAGCTGTTGAAATGTTTCCCGGATTACAGAGTGTAAGAGGAACAACGGTTACTTCCAAACAATAATTTGAATAATTATTGAATATAATTCTGTCAGTAGTGTAATTATAAATTGTTATAACAATGTTGACCAAACTTCAAT
>JAGPGD010000073.1:4082-5680 GCA_018056165.1 Paludibacteraceae bacterium
ATCAAATGATGATTGTATTTCGGGAAGAATTTTCCCAAAAGGATTAGAGAAATTTCCTGCATTACAATATCTAAAAGACCCTGTCGATGAATTAATACAACTATACATTCGTTATCCTGATGGAGGAGAATACGGTTGGTATGCTTTTGTATATGAATATGGGAATTTCGCTTATTGGGATACCCAAGAGAAAAGATGGAAACTATTGGATATTAATGGTGATAATAACGACATAGAAAATCCTGAATTTGAAAAAATCACATTAACACAAAACTCTCCACATTACACGATAACTGCTGATTCGGCAGAAAACATTCTGATAATAAATTCGACAACAAACGGAGAAATACTGCTGCAACCATTATCGGAAAATAAAATCGTACAAATTACCAATCATGGATATGATTTGCAGATAGGGGAAAATTATTTTGAAGACGGCGTAACCGTGTTTTGCATGTACGACGCCGAAACTTCAACATGGACAATCAATTCTATATTAGACCCGAAAATACCAGATTATTCCGACGTCGCAGTAGAAAAAATGAGTATATCCTGTTCAGTTTTCAATTTGGGCAGTTATTATCTCATAACAGGACTTGGCGGAGGAACAAGAGACAATTTATTGTTTGTAAACAATCAAGGTAATAAGAATTGGACAGGCATCTATCAGGCATTGGAGAATCACGGCTCATCAGGCAGATACAGAAAGATTGCCAGCGGAACGGTACTGCATACTGTCAGGGTGAAAAATGGGAATGTATATCTATCGCAGTATGACGGAAAGAATATCAATTCACTGACATTCATAAGCCTTGAAGAGCAGGAAACAGAAATCAAAGAATGGGCAAATGAAACTTTTCAGTTAAAAGATTCGGGAATAGAAATTCCTGAATTTACAATAATAGAACTGACGGATAGTTATCCTGACTATACCATAACGGAAGAAACACCGGCAAGCATTCTTGTAAAAAACTACTCTGACAACGGAGTAATAGTATTACCGAATTTGAGTGTTGACAAGCAGGTACAAATAGCAATAAAAGGAAAGAATGTAAACATACAGGACGTGTATTATCAGGAAGGGGTTACAGTATTTTGTACGTTTGATTTTTCTTCAACAACATGGGTAGTTGATTCCATACTCGACCCTGTGATTCCCGATTATTCTGACCTGACTGTTGACAGAATGCTAAAGACTGCGCAGGTTTCAAGTGCGGGGAATTTATACATTTTGGAAAATGCGGGAGATGGAGCTAAGGGAGATTTGGTATTGGTAAACAATGAACAATACCAAACCTTTACTGGAATTTATCAGGCTGTAGAAGATTATGTAATACGAGGAAAATTTAAAAAAATCGCAGCAGGGACAGCATTAAATACTGTGAGAGTAAAAGACGATGGAGTGTATATTTCGCAGTATGATGGGAAAAACATTTCATCGCTCAAATTTATCAATTCAGAAGACTTAAAAGAGCGTATTGATATTATCGAAGAAACAGGAGCTACCAATTTACAGGAAGAAGGAGAAGGGAATGCTGTTACGGATATAACAAAAGAAGGGAATGTATTGACTGTAAGTAAGGACAAAACATTTTCAG
>JAGPGD010000025.1 GCA_018056165.1 Paludibacteraceae bacterium
CCAAAGTAAAGCATTTATTCCATCAGGGCAAAGGGGAAATGCTCTTTTTCTCCTTTGTCTTGAAAAATAATTTTTTCTTTACCTTTATTTCCCCTGAAAAAGTTGCATTAATTACTTGAATTTACGAATTGAAACATTGTGTTATTTTAAAAAAGAATTTTTACAAAATTAAAAAAGAAAACTAACCTGTCTTTACTTTTCTGAGAAAAAGCTATTAAAAAAGACTTGTTTTCTCTGTCGAGAATGAAAATGGGCAATAAATATAAAGCATATTTTTATACTTGGCAAATAAATATTCAATTTTTTTCAGTATTTTTTATTTTATTTTTGTTGGTGTAAACCTTTGTCTGTTCCTTGCTCTGGAAAAGCAAATAATTCATTCAATATCCCGGTGTTTAATTTCCTGTATGCCGCCCGATACAATGGTTCGGCAATAGAAGATGATTGCAGTAATCAAGTAAAAAGCTGCCCGAAAAACGAGCAGCTTTTTACCTACCATGAAAAAGTTACTTGCTTATAAAGTTATAAAATAACTTTCCCAACTTTGTTGCCACATTTTACCAAAAGAACTCCTTTGGCGTTGACAGAAATAATATTTTCTTCTCCTGTGGAAAGAACATTAACCAATCGTTGACCTAAGGTGTTGTACACTTCAATTTGTTCTCCAACTGTTGTGGTATTGATGTGGATTTTCCCGTCGGCTACATATACGTTCAAGTTTTCAAAAACATTTTTTATACCCGCTGTCCATTGTGTATTTTGAGGAGTGGGGGTAGCGACCTCAAAATCATTTCCAATATTTCCAGTATATTGATAGATACGAGGAGTAGCATCAGAAATGATTTTTCTTGCAGCCGAAGTAGTGTTAGAAGTATTACTACTCATGGCTGTTCCCCAAACTGGAACAGCAGTAGTTCCATAAGGAACATAATCTTTAAAATATGGATTTCCTGTAATGGAAGTAATATCAGTGGTTATCGTTTGAGGCTCGGAAGTAGTATAAAGTATTACTTTGCCTGCTGTACCCGAAAGAGCTAAATCACAAGTAGCATCAGGAGCAGGTAAATCTTGCGTTCCGCCAGTACCTGCTGCACATTGTATCAGAAAATGAGTATAAGCAGGAATTGACTTGCCCGTAGGAATTACAAATATATTGCTTTGTGAAGGTGTTCCTGTTCCCCCAGCACTGAAATATTCTACTATCCATCCACCAATTTCAACTGGTGTATCGGTAGTATTGTACAATTCAATAAAATCATTTTTCAATTCTGCACCTGAATTACCTCCACCGCCATACACTTCTGTGATAATCACATTAGGAACAGCACCTACAGGTTCAAAAACATTTCCTTTGCAGGTGATGGTTTTAGTTACTGCTCCTGGAGAAGTAGCTGTAATGGTTTCAGTGTAATTTCCTGCAGACAGTCCTGCTTTTAAGCGAGCATAAATAGAAGTAGCAGCAACAACTCCCTCTGTTGGAGGTAAGTTAATAGGCGAAGTAGCAACAAAATTTTCTCCGCTGCCTGTTGAAATTTCAAGATTGTCTGAGGGTGTTAGGGTAATATTATCCGTAAGATTGTTCCCGCTTACCTGGAATGATTTTTCTGCCGAAGGTCCTTTCCCTGCTTCATAAGAAAATCCTTCCAACGTTGTTTCGGTTACGGTAATGGTGGGGACAGGAGTGCCTGAGTTGTCAGTCAATATCAATTCATCCACATTCAGACGTTTTCCGTTAGCGTCAGAAGTAGTAAAACCATTGGCAATAATTCGGATACGTGCATTGTCTTGATTCAAATCATAAGAGAAAGTTTGAACTTGTTCGGTTCCAGTAATTTCTTGAATGGTTGTCCAGGTACTGCCATCGGAGCTCCACTGAACCAGCCAGGGAATTTGTGCATCGCTTCCATAACGCCGATATTGGAAAGAAATATTCCCAATGCCTCCTGCTTTGTTGGAGAGCATTTCAATTTTTGAAGTTTCTGAATTGCTGGAAGCTTTAGTGGTACCAGCCAATCGAGCAGAGACACTTCCCACTTTCCAATCACTGGTTTGATTACCTGCACAAGTGCCAGTAAAATTCCAATCGTAAGCTCCCAAAGTTACGGTTTCTGATGCATAAGAAGTTTTGGTTAAGCTTTCAAAATCAACATAGTACGTTTCAGCTTTTATGCCACTACCCCAGAGGAAAAATAGAGCTAATAGCAGACTTGTTTTAAAAGTAAGTTTTTTCATAATTTTTTTGTTTTAAATATTTGACATTCTATGAAAATCACAAGAAATTTTCTTATTGTTGAAAATTATTGAATATGAAAATTTCAATTGAAATAAAAGGAACTTCAAATGTAAAATAATTTTTGTAAAAAAAGAAATAATTATTCAATTTATTTTTTTATTGAACAAATGGTTTCAAACTCGCATCCCGCAACTTCGAGAACTCCAAACTATTGACTTATTTTCATTTTATTTATAATGGCAACCTGTTATAAATTGAAAATTATCTTGTAAATTTGTTTTGAAATAATCATTAAAAACTGTTTTATGAATGTTGATGAATTACCCGATCATGTTGTTTATAGTCAAGAAGTGATTGAATTTGTGACCGTTGCAGCCGAAACCTGTCTTTTTTTAGAGCATGCTTCTGAAATCGACAAGCATGATTTTGTTGATAAATCATTGAAATTATTGCCTTTGCTATATTTGAAAGCATCGCTAATTGAAATTCCTGAACCTGTTTATGACGAAGAGCCCGAGAGATTTGTAACCGAAGAAGATTATCAATTTGTCCGTCAACAAGTGGAACAACTTTTAGGGAATGAGGATGCCTATCTGGAAGTTTTTCATCCCGATATGTCTTATAGTGATACCCCAGTAATTACCTTTATTTCTGAAAATCTTGCTGATATATATCAAGAAATCAAGGATTTTGCTGCCAATTATCAACTGGCTGATGTGGACATAATGAATGATGCGTTGGTTACTTGTCTGGTTACTTTTGCAGAACATTGGGGACAGAAATTATTAAATGCAATGCGAGCACTTCATGCTTTAAAATATACAGAAGAAAATAAATTGGAAAAAGAAATAGATGAAGAAAAAGATACCCATAAAATCAGTCGAGATTCGTTTCTTGATTTTCAACGTAAAACGGAATAATAGCCGATGAAATATTCACCTAAAATATCTAAAGAAGAAATTAATAAATTACCCGTTGCTACTTTTACAGGAAAAATTACTGTTGTAGATGAATCTTCAAAAGTAGAATCGTCCATTGCTGAACTTCGTAAAAATGATATAGTAGGAATTGATACAGAAACAAAGCCTTCTTTTATCAAAGGCGTTTCCCATAAAGTTTCACTTTTACAAATTGCTACTCCCGAACAATGTTTTTTATTCCGACTAAATCGAATTGGTTTTCCAAAAGCTCTTGCTGATTTTTTAGCTGATAAAAATATCACCAAAGTTGGGCTTTCTCTGCATGACGATTTAAGAAAATTAAAAAAACGTCAACATTTTAAACCTGAAAATTTTATTGATATTCAATCTATAGTAAAAAACTATGGCATTATGGAATTAAGCTTGCAGAAAATTTATGCTATCATTTTCGGAGAAAAAATTCTGAAATCGCAAAAACTAAGTAATTGGGAAAAACCACAACTGACTGAGAAACAATTACAATATGCTGCTATTGATGCTTGGGCAACTTTGCAAATCTATCTCCAATTAATGAAAGAAGAACCGTTGGCGAAAAAAGAAATAGAAAAATTAGTACTGGAAAATTCACCTGCTAAAAATGGGTCCAATTAATTCATTTTAAAATTCAATTCCTATTTTATGATTACCGTGCGATTGAAACCAAAAAAGGAAGAAAGTGTGAAACGTTTCCATCCGTGGATTTTCTCAGGTGCTATTCAGAGCATAGAAGGAAATCCTGAAGAAGGTGACATGGTGAAAGTTTTTGATGCTCAAAACAATTTTTTAGGTATCGGACATTATCAGAAAGGCAGTATTGCAGTAAAAATATTTTCGTTTGAAGATGTTGAAATAAATGAATCATTCTGGTTTTCAAAAATTCAAAAAGCTTTTTATTTACGCCAATCATTGGGGATCATTCAACCTTCCAGTAATAATACCTATCGTTTGATTCATGGCGAAGGCGATTTTCTGCCAGGACTAATCATTGACGTTTATGGTGATACGGCTGTTATGCAGGCACATTCTATCGGGATGCATCATGTTCGTCATATTTTGGCAAAAGCTGTAATCAAAACGGTTCCTGATGTTTCAAATATCTATTATAAATCAATGTCAACTTTACCTCATAAAGCAGATATTTCTGATAAAGAAGGTTATTTAATGGGAGACGGGGGAAAAAATCACATTATACTGGAAAATGGTTTGAAGTTTTATGTAGATTGGTTTGAAGGACAAAAAACAGGTTTTTTTATTGATCAACGAGAAAATCGTTCTTTGCTGGAACGTTATTCAAATGGAAAATCTGTATTGAATATGTTCTGCTATACGGGAGCATTTTCGGTGTATGCTTTAAGAGGAAATGCGCGATTGGTTCATTCAGTGGATAGTTCGTCAAAAGCAATTGAAATTACCAATAAAAATGTGGCTCTGAATTTTCCGAACGAAATTCGTCATCAATCTTTCGTTAGTGAGGCTTTCGATTATTTTCATCAGTTTGATAGTCAGTCAAGTCCTTATAATTTAATTATTCTCGATCCGCCAGCTTTTGCCAAACATCAGCATTCCATTCAAAATGCCCTAAGAGGTTATAAACATTTAAATTCGGAAGCCTTACAAATAATTCAACCGGGTGGTATCCTTTTTACTTTTTCCTGCTCTCAAGCTATTAGTAAAGAACAATTCAGGCTGGCTGTTTTCAGTGCATCTGCTGAAAGTAAACGTAAGGTACGCATCTTGCATCAACTTTCACAACCTATGGATCACCCCATCAATATTTATCATCCCGAAGGAGAATATTTGAAAGGTTTGGTGTTATGGGTAGAATAAAGCTTGAGAAAAAGTAGTTTTTTCAAATTCTCGACGAAAAAATTTGTTTTTTTAAAAACAATAATTATATTTGCAACTCTTTATCACACTCAATTGTTTAACTTTAAATTTAATGCCTATTGCTAAAAATTACTCCTAATCAATAAAATAGAAGTAATGGAATCTTTGCACCAACTTACCGATGATAAATTGGTAAAATTGTATAAAGAAGGCAATAATAAGGCATTTGAAGTGTTATTATCACGCTATCAATCAAAAGTTTATACTTATATTTATTTGATTGTTCGTAATAAGGAACTTGCCGAAGATATTTTTCAGGATACTTTTATTAAAGCTATTGCTACCATTCAACAAGACCGTTATGTTGAGAGTGGTAAATTTTTGGCATGGGTTAATCGCATTGCCCATAATTTGATAATTGATTATTTCCGTCGCGAAAAAAATGAAAGTACTTTTTCCATCGAAGGAATGGCAACCGATTTACTAAACAATGCCAAATTTTCTGAAAAAAGTACGGAGGATATTATTCTAAAAGAACAGATACTTGTTGATGTAATCCGTCTCGTTGATGAATTGCCTCTCACTCAGCAAATGGTGGTAAAAATGCGTTTTTTTGAAAATCTAAGTTTCAAAGAAATTGCCGAGAAAACAAATGTTAGCATCAATACTGCTCTCGGACGAATGCGATATGCCCTTATTAACATACGCCGTTTAGCGAGAAAGAAAAATGTATCGCTGGAAATCAAGTAAGAAAAGATATATAGGTTAAGACACCCACATATTGCCAAAAATTACAACCTTTTCTTACTTCATTTCAAATTTATATATGCAAACATGTTGATACTGTTCACCAGGATTTAAAACTGTTGAAGGAAAGTTCGCATGATTTGGGCTATCGGGAAAATGTTGGGTTTCCATAGTAAATGAACTTCGGTAGGTGTAGACTTCGCCATATTTTCCTCTTTCCGTGCCGTTCAAAAAATTACCTCCATAAAATTGCACTCCTGGCTGGTCAGTAATGACACGCATCTGTATGCCTGTAGAAGGTTCGTAAACGAATGCTGCCTCCGTCAGCCTGTCGCCATGTTTATCTAGCACCTAATTGTGGTCGTATCCCTTTCCGTTGAATGAATAACCCTGAGGCAAGCCTCGAGGAATTCTTTTGATTAAAAAAAATGAGTGCCAAACTTAAAGATAAAGCACTCATTTCATTCTTTAGATTCTGAAAGAGAGGAATAATCCAGAAACTCTCGTTCATTCAGGAATTATTATTTCTATTTTCTTTAATTTACTCTGAATTGTTCGTTCCCATTTTTAAAGAAATCTACTATTTGTTTGGCTGCTGCAATTCCAGCATTAATGTTTGCTTCTGCTGTCTGAGCGCCCATTTTTTTAGGAGTTGAGAAATATCGTCCTGGAAATTTTTCTACCATTTCTGCATGATGATCGGGCATAATATCTGTTACATATTTTATATCCAATCGGTTTTCCATGCACGCTATTAAATCTTCTTCATTTATTACTTCTTTTCGAGCAGTATTCACAATCACTGCTCCTTTCGGTAATTTTTGAAGTAAATTGGCATTGATAGATTTTTTTGTTTCAGCAGTGGCAGGCGTATGAATAGAAATAATTTCACAATTTTCATAAAGTGATTCAATAGAAGATAAAGGCTGAACACCGTCTTTTTTAATGTCTTCAGGCTGACAATAAGGATCAAAAGCATATAGTTTCATTTCGAAACCTTTAGCTATACGAGCTACGTTTTTCCCTACATTCCCATAAGCATGGATGCCCAGTTCTTTCCCTCTTAATTCGGTCCCCGAAGTGCCATTGAAAAAATTTCTTACTGCATAAATTAACAAACCAAAAACCAATTCGGCAACTGCATTTGAATTTTGTCCAGGAGTATTCATTACACAGATACCCGCTTTTGTAGCAGCATCAAGATCAATATTGTCATAACCTGCACCGGCACGAACAACGATTTTCAATTTTTTTGCAGCAGCAATAACTTCAGCATCAATAATATCACTTCTAACAATCAGAGCATCAACATCTTTCACTGCATCCAGAAGTTGTTGCTTTTCCGTATATTTTTCAAGCAATGCCAGCTCAAAACCAGCCGATTCAATTTCTTTTCGTATGCCATCCACTGCAATTTTTGCAAATGGTTTATCGGTAGCAATAAGTACTTTCATATAAAATAATTTTAAAGGTTTAACTTATCATATAGAAGCAAAACTTTTTTTCAATGATTTCTCCTTATAAAAGAGAAATCCTTACCATTTTCTTATTTATAACGAAATCTATCAAAGTAAATTAAAAAATTAATGCAATTTTTCAAATTCCTGCATACAATCAATTAAAGCCTGAACGCTTTCAATAGGCAAAGCATTGTAAAGAGAAGCTCTGAAACCACCTACTGAGCGATGACCTTTGATGCCTACCATGCCGCGATCGGTAGCAAATTTTAAAAATTCTGCTTCAAGTTCCTGATATTCAGGTTTCATAACAAAACATACATTCATTCGAGAACGATCTTCCTTAGCTGCTGTACCAACAAAAAGTTTGTTCCGGTCAATTTCATTGTAAAGCAATTCTGATTTGGCAATACTCCGTTTTTCCATTTCTTTTACTCCTCCTTGTGCCTTCAACCAGCGTAAAGTTTCCAGAGAAGAATAGATAGGAAGAACAGGTGGTGTATTGAACAAAGAATTGTTTTCAATATGGGTTTTATAATTAAGCATCGTAGGAATATAACGCGATACTTTTCCTAAAATAGATTCTTTTATAATAACAAATGCTACCCCTGCTGGTCCTAAATTTTTTTGAGCCCCACCGTAAATAATTCCATATTTTGAAACATCCACGGGACGAGAAAAAATATCAGAAGACATATCAGCTACCAAAGGAACTGGCGAGTCAATATCTTTTAACAATTCAGTTCCATAAATAGTGTTATTGGTAGTAATATGAAAATAATCTGCATCGGCAGGAATCACATAATTTTTGGGAATATAAGTAAAGTTGGCATCTTTTGAAGATGCTACTTCTACTGCTTCTCCAAAACCTTTTGCCTCTTTGTAAGCTTTACTTGCCCAACTGCCAGTAATTAAATAAGCAGCCTTTTTTTCCAGCAAATTGTATGGAACCATGCAAAATTGTAAACTTGCTCCACCTCCTAAGAAAATCACAGAATAACCTTCAGGAATATTGAGCAATTCTTTCATTAACGCTACTGCTTCATCTACAACTGCTTGAAAATCTTTTGATCGATGACTGATTTCCAGAATAGACAAACCTGAACCATTAAAATCCAACACAGCTTGAGCTGTTTTTTCAATTACTTCGCAAGGTAAAATAGAAGGCCCTGCATTAAAATTATGCTTTTTCATATCAAAAATTAAATGATTATTTGTAAAATTTGTTACTTTTCAAATGAAAAAGCAAAGTTACATTTTTTTTTAAATTTATTCTTTTTAATGACTAATTTTTTAATATTTATCTTTAAACTTTTCAATTTGTACGTTTTTTTGAGAAAAAATATTTTATTTGAGAAAGAAAATTGCACAAAAAAACTATCTTTGTGTAATTTTTTAATATTGTTAATAGACAAGAAATTTGCAATTTTGTAAAAAATTATCTCAACTGCAATTTTTATAGTCAGATATTAATTTTTTCTCATAAATGATCAGCAAACTTATTCAATTTATTAAAATTTATCTCTTTTTTATCCTGATTTTCCTCGTTCAGAAACCGCTTTTCATGTTGTATTACCATAATTTGTATCACGATATCTCTTTCCTTGATTTTGTTCGTGTGCTCGGCAACGGATTAAAATTAGATGCATCTATGGCTGGCTATTTGACGATATTGCCGGGAATTTTTCTAATTATGTCATTGTGGATATCATCTAAAGTTATCAATAAAATTTTTAAGGTTTATTTTGCTATTGTAGCTTTGCTTATTTCAATAATTTTTGTGGCAGATATTTCCCTGTATGGTTATTGGGGATTTCGATTGGATGCGACGGTGCTTTTTTACCTGAAATGGCCAAAAGAAGCGATGGCAAGTGTAAACATGCTAACTGTTATTATGGGGATATTAGTAATAGCCGTCATTTTTATTTTACTGTATTATTTGTTTACTCATTTTTTATTGAAAGAGAAATTTTCTCGAAAGGGAAATGAAAATAAATTTCTGAATGCTTTTGTATTGTTATTATTTACTGGTTTACTTTTTATTCCTATTCGCGGCGGTTTTGATGTTTCCACAATGAATGTCAGTAAAGCTTATTTTAGTTCACGAATCGAATTGAATCATGCGGCTATCAATCCTATGTTTAATTTTATGGAATCTCTCTTTAAGGAGCAGGACTTTGACCGCCAATATCGTTTTATGAGCGATAAAGAAGCTCACGAGGAGTTTAAAAAATTGATTGATCAACCTACCGATAAAGAAATTCCTGCTTTATTTTCCTTGCAACGTCCCAATATTATTCTAATTATATTGGAGAGTTTTGGGTCGAAAATAATTGAGCCTCTGGGTGGAATTCCAGGAATTGCTCCACATTTGAATCACTATTGCGATGAAGGAATTTTATTTACTAATTTTTATGCAAACAGTTTCAGAACTGATCGTGGACTTGTTTCAATTTTAAGTGGTTATCCTGCCCAACCCACCACTTCTATTATGAAATATCCACGAAAAAGCCAAACGTTACCTTCTATCCCCCGGTCATTAAAGAAGAATGGTTATAAAGTAGCATATTATTATGGCGGAGATGCTGATTTCACAAACATGCGTTCTTATTTAATCTCACAGGGAGTCGATGAACTTATTACGAAACAAGACTTTCCCAGAAAAGAACATACAATGAAATGGGGCGTCCATGATCATATCGTGTTTCAACGTTTTCTGTCCGATTTACAAAAGGAACAAAAAGAACCTTTTATGCGAATTATACAGACATTAAGCAGCCATGAACCTTTTGAAGTTCCTTACCATAAAAACAATGATCCTTATCTGAATTCCGTTCAATATACGGATAGCTGCTTGGGTGAGTTCATTGAGGAATTTAAAAAAACAAAATATTGGAATAATTCAATTGTACTGTTGATTCCCGATCATGCCATGCATTATCCATCCTCTATCGATATCCGTTCTGTTGAACGTTACAAAATACCTTTTCTTATTTTAGGAGGTGCTGTAATATCCCATCAAAAAATTGATACATATGCTTCACAAATAGATATTGCTGCTACCCTCCTGCATCAGTTGCAAATTTCTCATCAGGAATTTATTTTTAGTAAAAATATTTTGAATCCTGATTCTCCTCATTTTGCTTTTTATACTTTTCCTAATGGTTTTGGTTTTTTAACTCCTCAAAATTATTATGTGTACGATTGTGCTTCCCAATCAGTAGTAATAAATGAAGGAAAGAAATTTGAAAACAAAAAAAAGGGTGAAGCCTATCTTCAGATTCTTTATGATGATCTGGCAAGTAGATAAAAAGTATATTTTTCAAAAAAATTTTAGACAAAGATTAGAAACACTTCTGAATTATTACGAAAAAACAACCTAAAAAACCTCTTTCTAAACTTTTTTGTTCCCCTTCATAAATGCCTTTTTCAATTGGAAATTCAACAAAATAAATAAATAAATTTTGTTTTTACTTTATAGGGAAGCATAAAAAAAATTTTTAAAGCTGTTAAAAATAACATCACGCAAGTTTTTTAAGCAAAACTTTGTAAATTCAAAATTAAAATTTTAAATTTGACTTTTATTAAAAATAAAGTTTTTTATAAATGATCTTGTCAAATTTAATGTATAACTAATAAAATAAAAAATTATGAAAAGATTAGAAAACAAAGTTGCAATTGTGACAGGTGCAGCAAGAGGTATGGGTAAAGCTGAAGCTGAATTATTTGCCCAAGAAGGTGCTAAAGTGGTATTGGCTGATATTTTAGAAAAGGAGGTAGCAGAAGTGGCAAACCAGATTAACAAAAACGGTGGCGAAGCTATTGCTTTTAAATTGGATGTTTCAAAAGCTAAAGATTGGGAAAAAGTGGTGGATGAAGTTGTAAAAAAATGGGGCAAAGTAGATGTGCTGGTTAATAATGCTGGTATTTTGAGTCTGTCAGGCATAGAAGAAACTAGCGAAGAGGAATGGGATAAAGTTATGGAAATTAATGCCAAAAGTGATTTCTTAGGCATTAAATATGTATTGCCAGCGATGAAAATGGCAAAGAAAGGCTCTATAGTTAATATCTCTTCTATTTATGGTTTAATAGGCAGTGGTGCGGCTGTGGCATACCATGCTTCTAAAGGGGCTGTTCGATTGTTGACAAAAACCGTAGCTGCTGAATTAGCCAAATATAATATTCGTGTTAACTCTATTCATCCAGGCGTAATTAAAACTCCTATGACTGAGGAATTATTAAAAGATCCAGCCAATACAAAGAATTTGCTGGGAACAACTGTTTTAGGAAGACCTGCTGAAGCTATTGAGGTAGCTTATGGAGCATTATTTTTGGCTTCCGATGAATCTTCCTTCATAACTGGTTCTGAATTAGTAATAGACGGTGGATACACCGCTCTTTAACTATATACTATACGAGAGGTGTTAATAAAATTGACGCCTCTCGTGTAGAAAACAATAATACTTAAAAATATATTTATCACTTTGTCACTGGTATAAAAAGACAAAAAAGTAAAGTATTTATTCCTTCAAGATAAAAATATTTCTTTGCCTCATTATTTTCCCTTAAAAGTTGCGTTAATTATTTGATTTTTCGAAAATTATCATGAAAATTTAAAAGCAAGCGAGGATTGATTATATTTCCCATTGTTCACATTGAGCAATCAAGTCGTCAAATGTTTTAATAGTAGAAGAGTTTTGTACACTTTTAATTTGTTTTTCCATTGCATCTTCAAAAGTTTCTTCTTTCACATCACGGATAATGCCTAAAGCTACTGGCATGTCAGGACCTTCCATTAATGCAAGTTTCATTTGCAAGCTATAATCAGTAGTTGTTGCATCATGAATTAAAATATCATTTTCAGTGATATTATTTTCTCCGATGGTTACTACTTTCAACTCGTTGTTTTCTAAAATCAGACCTTTATCTTTATTTCTTCCGAAAATCATGCGTTTTCCATGTTCAAGAACAATTGTTCTATCGGCTCTGGTTTCTTTTTCTGACAACCAGCCATGCGCTCCCTTGTTAAATATGATACAGTTGACCAGACATTCTACAACTGACGTCCCCTTGTGATGTAAAGCTGCTTTCATCACCATTTGAGAAGTAACTAAATCTACGTCCAATGTGCGAGCAAAGAAAGTGCCTCTTGCTCCAAGTGTGAGTTCTCCTAGTCTAAATGGACGTTCAATGGTTCCATAAGGAGATGATTTGGTAACAAATCCTTTTTTTGTTGTAGGAGAATATTGACCTTTTGTTAATCCATAGATTTGATTATTAAAAATAAGTACGTTGATATCTACATTTCTCCTTATGCTATGAATAAAATGGTTTCCACCTATTGCAAGACAATCCCCATCGCCTGTAATTTGCCAAACAGTAAGTTGAGGATTAGCAACTTTAACACCTGTCGCTATAGCAGCCCCTCTTCCATGAATGGTATGAAATCCATAAGTTTTTGTGTAATAGGGCAAACGTGAAGAGCAACCAATTCCTGAAATAATTACAGTTTCGTAAGGAGGGATTCCTGATTCAGCCATTGTTTTTAATAAGGAATTGTAAATACCATAATCACCGCAACCAGGGCACCAACGAGGTGTTTGATCACTTTTGAAATCTGCAACAGTATATTTTTGAATATTATGTGTTTCCATAGTCAAAAGTTTCTATTTTTTTTGAAAAAATTAAGAAAGTAATTGCTTGAAATATGCAACCAATTCATTTACAGTAAAAGGTTGTCCTTGAATTTTATTGTATTTGAAAAAGTTAACTTGACTAATTTTTGAAGATAAATAAGCCGCAAATTGTCCCGTATTTAATTCGCAAACGACTACTTTTTTATAGCGTTTGATAACTTCTTCCGTATTTTTTGGTAAGGGAAACAAATAGTTAAAATGTGCCAATGCTACTTTATAACCTTCATTATTTAATAAATTAGTAGCACTGATTAAATGTCCATAAGTGCTTCCCCAACCAACGACCAATAAATCAGCATCTTTGTTTCCTTCAATTTGAATATCAGGAATTATATTTGCCACATTATTTATTTTTTCTTGTCTGGCTAATACCATTTTTTCATGATTAATAGGATCGGTAGATAAATTTCCAGTAGTGTAATTTTTTTCCAATCCACCGTTACAATGGCAAAATCCTTTCATTCCAGGAATACTCCGATATGGAATTTTTGTTTTTTCATCACGTATAGTTACCTTACATCCTTCCATTTCTGATTTTACATAATGAGGAGTTATTTCTGGTAATTCTGCAAGGTTGGATAATTTCCACAAAGAGGAGCCATTTCCTAAATAGCCATCGATTAGTAAAATTACAGGGGTCATATATTCCAATGCAATTTTGCTTGCAATATAAGCATAATTGAAACAATTATCGGGTGTACTTGCTGCAATTACTACCAAAGGACTTTCACCACTTCTTCCATAAAGAGCTTGAAAAAGATCGCTTTGTTCTGTTTTGGTAGGCATTCCTGTAGAAGGTCCGCTTCGCATAACATCAATAATCACAAGGGGCAATTCTGCCATTACGGCCAATCCCATTCCTTCTGATTTTAAAGCCATTCCTGGTCCGGAAGTGCTTGTTGCTGCCAGACAACCTGCGAAAGAGGCACCAATAGCCATAGTAATACCTCCAATTTCATCTTCTGCCTGAACCATCTTTACTCCAATATCTTTTCTCAGGGCTAATTCGTGCATGATATCTGAAGCAGGAGTAATAGGGTAACTTCCTAAAAACAACTGTTTACCTGCTTTTTCAGCAGCAGCAATTAATCCCCACGCCACAGCTTTGTTTCCATTAATACTGGTATATTTTCCTTTTGGTGTTTCGTATGATTTTTCAATGATAAAAGTTGAAATGGATAATTGTAAATTTTCTCCATAATTAAAACCATCGGTAAGAGCTTTAATATTAGCATGTAAGATATTAGGTTTTTTGTTAAATTTTTTTTCTAAAAAATGATAAGCTTTATCTATGGGACGATTGAATAACCAGCAAATTAATCCCAAAGCAACCATATTTTTACTTTGAAGAACTTCTTTATTATCCAGATTGAATTCTTCTAAACTTTTCTTAGTTAAAGTAGTAAGAGGGACGGGGATCAATTGAATTGTCTCAGGAAGTGATAATTCTTCAAAAGGATTTTCAGTTTTAAAACCTGCCTTTTGTAAGTTAGAAGTCTGAAAAGCATCAGAATCAAAAATAATAATTCCATTTCTTTTAACTGTTTTGGCATTAACCTTTAAGGCGGCTGGATTCATTGCTACTAATACATCTACTTCATCACCGGGTGTATAAATTTTTTTTGAACCTATATGAACCTGAAAACCAGAAACACCTTCCAATGTTCCTTGCGGAGCACGTACTTCAGCAGGGAAATCAGGAAAAGTTGATATTTCGTTTCCTAAAATAGCCGAGAGTTTTGCAAACAATGTTCCTGTAAATTGCATTCCATCACCTGAATCTCCAGAAAAACGTATGACGACATTATCAATTTCAATTGCTTTACTATTATTCATTTCTCCATTCATCTTATAAAATATTCAACTGTTTAAAAATCTGCATTTTTAGGTGTACGAGGGAAAGGAATAACGTCTCGAATATTTGACATTCCTGTAACAAATAATAAGAAACGTTCAAATCCAAGTCCAAACCCTGAATGAGGTGCATTTCCAAATTTACGAGTTTCCAAATACCACCATATATCTTTTTCAGGTACCTTCAATTCTTTAGCCCGATTTTTGAGCTTTGTATAATCGTCTTCCCGTTGTGAACCTCCAATAATTTCGCCTATTTTGGGGAAAAGAACATCCATAGCACGAACAGTTTTGCCATCATCATTTTGTTTCATATAAAAAGCTTTTATATCTTTGGGATAATCAGTTACAATAACCGGCTTTTTAAAATAATTTTCTACCAAGTATCTTTCATGTTCTGCCTGTAAATCCAATCCCCAACCCACTGGAAATTCAAATTGATGCCCATTTTTAATAGCTTCTTCCAAAATATTAATCCCTTCAGTATAACTTAAATGGACAAAATCGTTGTCAACTACAAATTTCAATCGTTGAATTAAATCATTATCATAACGGTTATTTAAAAATTCCAGATCATCCGAACAATTTTCTAATGCCCAACGGACACAATAT
This sequence comes from Paludibacteraceae bacterium, assembly GCA_018056165.1. Classification (GTDB taxonomy): domain Bacteria; phylum Bacteroidota; class Bacteroidia; order Bacteroidales; family Paludibacteraceae; genus MVYY01. The sequence continues at coordinate 15,386 of JAGPGD010000025.1, forward strand.
TGAACAAATTCCTGAGCCAGTATCATATTATCATTAATATCATTGAAAGCAACTTCTGGCTCGATCATCCAGAATTCAGCCAAATGTCGAGGTGTATTAGAATTTTCGGCTCTAAAAGTAGGTCCAAAAGTATAAATAGCACCCAAGCCCAATGCTCCTAATTCTCCTTCAAGTTGACCAGAGACAGTTAATCCTGTTTGCTTACCAAAGAAGTCATAAGAATAATCCACTTCTCCTGCTTCATTTTTTTGTATGTCATTCAAGTTTAAAGTGGTAACTTGAAACATTTGTCCCGCACCTTCTGTATCGGAAGCAGTGATAATGGGAGTATGAAAATAATAAAAACCTCTTTCGTGAAAAAATGTATGAATGGCTATTGACATGTGATGACGAATGCGAAAAACTGCTCCAAAAGTATTAGTACGGGGACGCAAGTGAGCAATTTCACGTAAAAATTCCATAGTATGTTCTTTCTTCTGAAGAGGATAAGTTTCTGGATCAGCAGTTCCATAAATTTCAATTTTATCTGCTTGAATTTCTATTGTTTGATTTTTACCCATTGAAGGTAAAAGTTTTCCAATTACATTAATGCAAGCTCCAGTAGTAATTGGCTTTAAAAAGTCAATACCAAACTTATTATTATCCACCACAATTTGTAGATTGTGAATAGTTGAACCGTCATTTAATTCTATAAAACTCACATTTTTATTCCCTCGTCGAGTGCGTACCCATCCTTTGATATTTACTTCAGCTCCAAAATCATTTCTTTTTAATGCTTCTTTGACAAGTGTCCTTTTCATCTTAAATTCTTTATTTATTCAATTTGCAAAATTACGAATTTCAATTGATATATGAGGGATATTTACAAAACAGCACCTGAACTTTGCTGTACAGGTGCTAATAAAAAATAATTCAGAGAAAAAAGAGAAAAAATTAAATAAGAAACATTTTCTTTTAAATTTAGTATTTTACTGGTTCTATGCTTCCAATTTTACTCATAGCACATCTAAAACCAATATCATTAGCACATTGGTCTTGATCCAGATAACGTCTGGTAGAAGGATTTAACCAATAAACACGATCTTTCCATGAGCCACCTTTATATACTCTTGTTTTTTCTGTTATTTGTGGTGCCAGGACATCGGTTGGATCAATTTTTGTCATATTGGTAATGGCGGCAATATCAGTTGAATCAGCCCCATACATTACAAAATCAGTAGAAAGTTTTGAAGCAGGATCACCATCTTTATAATTTCTTACATCATCTTTTTTCAAAACCGTTGTTGCTATTCTTCCGAGCGAGTCAATTTTATAAATATTGTTTCCCAATTCATCTTCTCTTTCCACTATGTAAGTAGGATAAACATTACCCCGAAACGAGTTGTATTCACTCACATCATCAAAACTTGTGACGCGGTATACATCCAACACCCACTCATTCACATTTCCAGCCATGTTGTAAAGTCCGAAATCGTTAGGATAATAAGAATCTACCGGTGCTGTAATAGTAGCTCTGTCATTTAAAGCGCCTGCTGTTCCCATCATATCGCCACGTCCACGGACAAAATTTGCCATCATTTGCCCCAACTCTTTTTTTGATGGATTTCTAACTCCATAACCATTCCAGGGATAAATTTTCCCTGCAGGAACAAAGCCATTTTTGTCTGCTTTTAATGCATACGCTGCATATTCCCATTCGGCTTCGGTCGGGAGTCTTATATCCGAGACAAGTAAAATACCATCAGACATGTCTGCTTTCCGGATTTGTCCATATAAATCTTTTTTAGGTTTTGGACCAGCCTTTGGTTGATAAGTAGGTTGTTTTAAATATTTTTGGGTATTAAAAATAAAATTATGAATAATGGAATCAAATGATAGATTTTTTAAGGAAGCAAAATCGGGGGGAACAATTACTCCTGCATTAATTAAAGCCAATTCATTAATACGGTCTGTACGCCAGCTACAGTAATCCATTGCTTGTTCCCACGTCACTCCTACTACGGGATATTGATCAAAAGCTGGATGAGTAAAATAATGTTCTATGTAAGGTTCATTGTAAGCTAATTCTTCTCGCCAAACTTTACCATCAGGATATGTTTTCTGAACAAGCTTGGGAGCTGTTTTTCCAAAAACCGTTTCCATCCAGTGAGTATATTCACGCCAATCTACATTACGAATTTCATACTGGTCCATGTAAAAAGAACTTACCGTTATTCTGCGTCGTCTACTATTTCTTGGAGCTAAAACCACTTCTCCTTTTTCTCCAATAGTAAACGAACCTCCTTCAATGGAAACCATACCAGGGGGAACTGTCGTCTTAAAATCTTTTTTTACTCCAAATCCTGTTCCTTTTTCATCATTATATTTCCACCCTGTAACTCGTGAATAATTTTCTTTTTTAGATTGACTTGCACAACTTGCTAATAATAAGATAGTTGCCAAAGCAGAAAATTGTATTAAGGTTTTTACATTCATAATAAAAGAACTTTATTTATAATCTCACTTTTAAAAATTCCTTGCAAATATAGTATTTTATTAATTTATTTTTGTTTTTTTATCAAATAAATTGATTTTATTTTACAAAATAATAACTGATTTTTTCTGAAAAACGTATATATGGATAGTTAATATTTTGATTTTTTTATTTTCCATTATTTTCAATCATTTAAATTTTTTATTTTTGCACTTCTGATAATTATTTTGATCAAGAATTTATTGAAATTATTTTTTTATGCACTTAAAGTTGAATCAGCAGCTTTTTGATCTTTCTTCGCCCCTTATAATGGGGATTATTAATATTACTCCTGATTCCTTTTATAAAGGAAGTCGCTTTACTACGGGAAAAGCTATTTTGCATGCTGTAGATGAAATTTTAGAAAATGGTGGCAGTATTATTGATATAGGAGGATTTTCTACAAGACCTTCTGCTGAAATAATATCTGAGGAAGAAGAAATAGATCGTTTATCCAAAGCTTTGGAAATTATTTTAAAAAAATATCCTCAAACTGTTATATCTATAGATACTTTTAGAGCAAAAGTTGCCAGATATATGGTTGAAAATTTTCAAGTTGCAATGATTAATGATGTAAGTGGAGGAACTTTGGATGACCAAATGTTTGAAACTATTGCCGATTTAAAAGTTGCATATGTGTTAATGCATATGCGTGGTACTCCACAAACTATGCAGCAACTGACAGATTATGAGGATGTTGTTACTGAAGTTTTTCAGTTTTTACAAAAGCGTCTGGCTCAATTGAGGTCATTAGGCGTAACAGATGTGATAATAGATCCTGGTTTTGGTTTTGCCAAGACGATTCAACAAAATTATCAGTTATTAAAAAAATTGTCTTATTTTAAAGAACTCGGTGCTCCTATTTTAGCTGGTTTATCCAGAAAATCAATGATTTATAAACTATTGAACATTACCCCTGACGAAGCTTTGACAGGAACTATTGCTGTAAACATGCTGGCTCTGATTGGCGGAGCTTCTATTTTGCGAGTACATGATGTAAAAGAAGCGGTGCAAACAATAAAAATTTTTAATGAATATATAGCTGCTCTTTAAACTGATAATAAAATACTTAAATAATTTATGGGATTTCAGATTGGAATTAAGGATATTATTGATATTTTTTTAGTTGCTCTTTTGCTCTATGAGATTTTTAAGCTTCTCAAACGCTCAGGAGGAATAAATATTTTTATAGGTATTTTGACATTTATTATTTGTTGGTTTTTTGTGTCTTATGTTTTCAAAATGCAATTGCTGGGCGATATTATGACCTGGTTTGTCAATGTAGGTGCTTTTGCGTTAATTGTAATTTTTCAGGAAGAAATACGTCGCTTTTTTTCAAGAATAGGTTCACGACGGGAAGTTGGCTTTCTTAGCAAGATTAAGCATGCTTTTAATAATTCAAAGATACAACAGGAACAAACTGATTATGATATTGTTCAAATTGTATTAGCATGCAGAAATATGTCTAAAAGCTTAACAGGAAGCTTAATTGTGATAACCCGTCGCAATGATTTGGATTTTTATGCTCAATCGGGTGAGCAAATTGATTCAAAAATTAATTCAAGACTTATTGAAAGTATTTTTTTTAAAAATGGTCCTCTCCATGATGGGGCATTGATTATTAGTCATAGAAAACTGAGAGCTGCTGCCTGTATTTTACCTATTTCTAAAAATCAAACCATTCCAAAACGATTAGGACTACGGCATAGAGCTGCATTAGGGATAACAGAAATCTCGGATGCAATAGCTATTGTGGTTTCCGAAGAAAATGGACATATTTCATGGGCTATAAATGGTGAATTAACATTGAATGTAAAGCCTGAACAATTAGAACATTTTTTATCAACTGAGTTGGCTGAGGATATGGAATAAATTTTATAAAATTTTTAGGATAATTTTTGTAAAACAAAAATAAATTTGTAAATTTGCAGGTCGTTTTGGATAAGGTTTTTTAAGAAGATTTTATCTCACCTTACCGATAGAATTTAAAAAGAATTGAAAATGTATGCAATTGTAGAAATTTTAGGTCAGCAGTTTAAAATTGAAGAAGGGAAAAAATTGTTTGTTCATCGGATGGAAGAAGCAGAAAGAGGTTCTGAAATTGAATTTGACAAAGTATTGCTTATCGATAAAAATGGCGATGTTACTGTTGGAACTCCTGTAATAGAGGGAGCAAAAGTGAAGGCAGAAGTCTTGTCGCATGTTCGGGGTGATAAAATAATTGTTTTTCATAAAAAGCGTCGGAAAGGTTACAAAAAACATGCAGGACATCGTCAAAATTTTACGGAAATATTAATTAAAGAAATTGTTGCTTAATTCAAATAGATAAAAAAATGGCACACAAAAAAGGTTTAGGGAGTTCAAAAAACGGTCGTGAATCAGAAAGTAAACGATTAGGAGTTAAAATATTTGGCGGACAGCTTGCCAAAGCTGGAAATATTATTGTTCGCCAACGTGGAACTGTTCATCATCCGGGAGAAAATATAGGTTTAGGCAAAGACCATACTTTATATGCTTTGGTTGACGGAATCGTAGAATTTAAAAAGAAAAAAAATAATCGTTCTTATGTTTCTATTAAGCCTATAGAAATGAATTAATTTCATTTTTTAAGCAAAAGTACAAAAACTTAAAAATCTCCTATTATTTTACTGTCAGTAAAATGATGGGAGATTTTTTCTTTATTAACTTTTAAAATTATTTTTATTTTTGCATAAAATATCTATCTTGTTGAATGTAAACATAAATCCATTAAAATAATTTATTGACAATATGCTCACTTTAAAATATATCATTGAAAATACCGAAGATGTTATTAGACGGTTGGAAAAGAAACATTTTGATGCTCGTGAAATTGTTTCTCAAGTAATTGAACTTGATAATCAGCGAAAAAAAACACAGTTTGAAAGTGATCAGGCGGCTGCTGAAATAAATAAACTATCAAAAGAAATTGGTGCTTTTATAAAACAAGGTAAACAAGAGGAAGTTAATGCTCTTAAAGATAGAACAATTAAGTTAAAAGAATCCATCAAATCTCTGGAAAATCAGCGGAATGAAATTGAAAAAAAATTAACTGCTCTTTTAGTTCAACTTCCAAATTTGCCTCATGAAAGTGTTCCTGAAGGAAAAGGAGCAGAAGATAATATCATTGAGCGAGTTGGTGGAAAAATGCCAGTATTGCCTTCGGATGCCTTAACCCATTGGGAATTGGCAAAAAAATATGATTTAATCGATTTTGAATTAGGAGTAAAAATTACAGGAGCAGGTTTTCCTGTTTATAAAGGGAAAGGTGCAAGATTACAACGAGCTTTGATAGATTTTTTCCTGGATTCTGCTCGTGGAGCTGGTTATCTGGAAATTCAGCCTCCTTATCTGGTCAATGCTGCTTCGGCTTTTGCTACCGGCCAATTGCCTGATAAAGAAGATCAAATGTATTATTGCCCACAGGATGATTTGTATTTGATTCCTACCGCCGAAGTTCCTGTGACAAATCTTTATCGTGGCATGATTTTAAATGAAAATGAATTGCCCATCAAGAATACTGCATATTCTGCTTGTTTTCGCCGGGAAGCTGGTTCTTATGGAAAAGATGTTCGAGGCTTAAATCGTCTTCATCAGTTCGATAAAGTAGAAATTGTTCAAATTCAACATCCCGATAAATCTTATGAAACGCTTGCTGAAATGGTTGCTTATGTTGAATCGCTGGTGGAAAAATTGGAGTTACCGTGGCGAACAGTTCGTCTTTGTGGAGGAGATATGAGTTTTACTTCGGCTCTAACTTTCGATATTGAAGTTTTTTCGGCTGCTCAACAACGCTGGCTGGAAGTAAGTTCAGTTTCTAATTTTGAAAGTTACCAAGCAAATCGTTTGAAGTGTAGATTTAGAACTTCTGATAAAAAGATTCAACTTTGTCATACTTTGAATGGTAGTGCTTTGGCTTTACCTCGAATTGTGGCTGCATTGCTAGAAAACAATCAAACGGTTGATGGTATAAAAATTCCTGCTGTGCTGGTTCCTTATACGGGATTTGAAATGATTTATTAACACTGAGTCGTTTTCAAAACCAAAAAATAATTTAGAAGGGATTACAAGCTATAAGTTCCGAGTTTCGAAAACGAAGTACGATGTACTGAATTTAGTTGATGGTTAGGAGTTTCGAGTAGGGAATTTTGAGTTCTGAGTTTTGAGTGTCCTAAAAATAGGTTTACACTTTTCGTTAGTTATTATTGCTGATTATTTTCTTATTTTCTTTATTTTGCTTTGATTTGATTTGCTTGTAACTTGTGATTAATAATTTAATGTTACAAACATTAGTAAGCTCTTGCAAAAACAACTCTTTGAGCCGAAGGTTTGCCTGTTACCATACATTTGCCCGGTGTTTTATCTAAATCGAAAGGAATGCAACGAATGGTGGCTTTCGTTTCTTCTTTTATTTTTTCTTCTGTTTCCGAAGTTCCATCCCAGTGGCACAGCAAAAAACCTCCTTTTTCAATTTCTTCCTTGAATTCCTTATACGAATTTATTTCCTTCATATTTGCATTTCGGAAAGTTAATGCTCGCTCGTAAAGATTTTTCTGAATATCCTTGAGTTGTTGTGAAATTTCATCAACCACGTTTTCCATTGAAATAGTTTCTTTTGTTAATGTATCACGACGAGCAATTTCAACTGTGTGATTTTCAATGTCTCTAGGTCCCATTGCCAAACGAATAGGAACACCCTTCAGCTCATACTCAGCGAATTTCCAACCAGGTTTTTTTGTATCGTCATTATCATATTTCACACTGATACCCGCTTTTTTTAAGTCTGCCATTATTTTGTCAGCAACAAAGGAAATGTCAGCTAATTGTTTCTCATTTTTATAAATGGGAACAATAATTACTTGAAATGGAGCTAAATTCGGCGGAAGCACCAGCCCATTGTCATCGGAATGTGTCATAATCAAGGCTCCCATTAGTCTGGTTGAAACTCCCCACGAAGTTGCCCACACGTATTGCAATTGATTATTGTTATCTACAAAAGTTACATCAAAAGCCTTAGCAAAATTCTGTCCTAAAAAATGGGAAGTCCCCATTTGTAAAGCTTTCCCATCTTGCATCATAGCTTCAATACAGAATGTTTCTACTGCACCCGCAAATCGTTCATTGGCTGATTTCACTCCTTTAATTACAGGAATAGACATAAATTGTTCGGTAAAATCAGTATAAAGTTGAAGTATTTTTTGGGCTTCTTCTATAGCTTCTTTTTCAGTTGCATGGGCTGTATGACCTTCCTGCCAGAGAAATTCTGAAGTTCGCAAAAAAAGGCGGGTACGCATTTCCCATCTTACTACATTCGCCCACTGATTAATAAGAAGAGGAAGATCTCGATAAGAATGTATCCAATTTTTATATGTGTTCCAGATAATCGTTTCAGAAGTAGGTCGTACAATCAATTCTTCTTCCAATTTGGCATCAGGATCGACAATTAAACCATTTCTGTTTGGATCGGTTTTCAACCGATGATGGGTAACGACAGCACATTCTTTTGCAAATCCTTCAAAGTGTTCTGCTTCTTTACTTAAAAAAGATTTAGGAATAAAAAGTGGAAAATAAGCATTTACATGTCCCGTTTCTTTAAATCTGCGATCAAGCTCTGATTGAATTTTTTCCCAGATAGCGTATCCATAGGGTTTTATCACCATGCAACCCCGCACTGCTGAATTTTCTGCCAGATCAGCTTTTACTACTAAATCATTATACCACTGAGAATAATTTTCGGAACGAGATATTAAAGAATTTGCCATAATTTGTTGTTATCTGCTAATTGAAATAAAATTATTATTCAATAAAAAATTTGTTTTTCGAAGTGCAAAGTTAGCAATATTTTTAAATGGCTTGATTCTACTCTCTGAAAAAAGCTGTTTTTAAAAAAATCAAAAGAAATCATTTAGCGGGATTTATAAAGTTAGCAAACTGTTATACAGTGTATTAACTAATGATCGTAGCAACTATTTTGCGTTTCCCGCCATATTGTCTGAATTCACAGAGATAAATGCCTTGCCAAATACCTAAATTTAATCTGCTATTCGAAATGGGGATTAATAAACTTACTCCAGCTAATGTGGATTTTGCATGAGCTGGCATATCATCGTCTCCTTCTAAAGTATGATCATAATAGGGTTGATGCGCCGGTACTAAATGATCAAAGATTTTTTTCAAATCACTTTGTACATCTGGATCGGCATTTTCATTGATAGTTAAAGCAGCAGAAGTATGTTTAAGGAATAAATGCAATAATCCTTCCTGAGGAAGTGGAGGTAAATTGTTGATGATTTCAGAAGTAATTAAATGAAAACCTTTTGAATGAGGAACCAGCGTAATTTCTTTTTGATAAATCATTTTTGATTAAATAGCTGAATTCAAGTCACAAATGCAACTTTTTGGTTAGACAAATTTCGTAATAAAAATTCATTTGGTGTTAAGAAATTTAATTTTTTTCTTGGTCTGTTGTTCAAAATATCTTCTACTCGCTTTAT
>JAGPGD010000074.1 GCA_018056165.1 Paludibacteraceae bacterium
ACAACAAATGGTATAGTGCATGCGGGTTTCAGCGGTTTTCGGGCGTTTGTGGCTCGTAAAAAAAGTTGGTGTAACCTGATAGGAAATCGCTTCGTAATCCCGCACGACACCATACCATAAACCGTTAGAAACAAGGATGAATATGAATCGCACCTTTGATAACCCAAGCTGACTTACCCCAGTCAATATTTCTTAACCATTAATACATCTCTTCCCTACTTATGGCACAAATTCATGGTCAAATTGAGTCTTTGAAAAAATTAAAACGTGAATTAAATTCTCATGGTATCGGCAGGTTTAACTCAATTAAAGAGATCGATGCATTCTTGGTCAATTTTCAACACGAAAAGGAGGCAATAATTATTGCTGAAAGAGAACGCTTATTGAATGAAGCCAAGGATTTAGTCCTCACTATTAAAGAAAATACAAACAAATGTGAGGTAATTAAAAGTAAGAAAATAACTGAAATAGAGGTTGAAATAGACACTATCAGAATCAACATTCAGAATCTAACTGAAAGAGTCAAAATAGGTTTCTTTCATAAGATTATTTATGGTTATAAATTGAAGAAACAAAAGAAATTACTGGCTTATTATAATTCCAATATGCCATTAATTATTTCAAATGCAACTAAAAGCATACAGAGAATCATTGAAAATGACGAAAATAGACTAAAGTTTATCAATGACAACAATGAACAAATCATTAATGAGCGAAGCCAACCAGGTATTCAAAATTTATACAATGTAAAGAAAACCATTGAAGATTTATATCCCTTGGTTGCAGGAGCTATTGGTGAGAACTTGGTAGTGAAAGAAATAGAAAAACTGCCAAATGATTATATTTTACTCAATGACTTTAGAATGAAATTCAGTCCGCCAATCTACAACAGACATACAAATGATAGGATTTTTTCAATTCAGATTGACCATCTTTTAATTTCAAAATCAGGTATTTATATCTTAGAAACAAAGAATTGGAGTAAAAAATCTATAGAGTCTTTGGATTTAAGATCACCTGTAGAACAGATTACACGGACAAGTTATGCTTTGTTTCTGCTAGTAAATGATGCAAAGATTAAATTGACCGAACATCATTGGGGGGACAAGCAGATCCCCATAAGAAATATCATAGTCATGATAAATGAAAAGCCAAAAGAAGACTTCAAATATGTAAAAGTAAAATCGTTAAAAGAACTCAATAATTATCTTACCTACTTTGAACCAGTTTTTACAGAAACAGAAGTTAATAGAATAGCAAATTATCTCATTAAAAATCAGAACTAATTAACCCCTGTTTCTAACAGGTCGGTATATGTCATTGCCTCGGCTGGTTTTTGCGCGCTAATCCGCCAAGCCAGCACACCAAAACCAGTTGGTGCTTTATCGGCCCGGCTTTGCGGCTACGCCGCTGGGCAAAAACCAGCCCGCCGCCCCGGCTCCCGCCGGGGACTCCCTCCTGGTGTCATGGTTTTTGCCAACGCGATAAATTTGTAACCGAAGAGTATATCCCAGAACCACAGTAAGCCTGCAAAAACACGTTCCACCGCGACTCTGAGGCAACGCCACATACCGCCGAACGTTGGGCGACATTATACCAAACAGACTTCAAATAAAGACACAATATGACATTTCCAGAATTCTACTCTAACAAAATAATTGAAATCTTGACTAACCAAAGTGCAGGAAAGACAAATCAAATATTTGTATTTCTTGGACAAACTGAGTTAATTGATAAAACTAATCTTTTTGACAACATTACAGATGTAGAGACTTTTCATTTGAATGGCAACGAGGAACTTTTTGACAAAAATTGGTTTACAAAAGTTTTTACAAAATTGAATTCTGAAAATAAATTTCATTTACTTTCCTATCCTCAATTTAGTTACTTAATTAACTATATTGACAGTTCATTCTTTAAAGACAGGATAATAATAATTCAAGATAATTTAAGACAACTCTTTCCCATAAGCAAAAATGAATATTTGGAAGAAAGTAGTGATGAAAATATTGAAACAAGACCCGAAAAAATTCCTATTTATCAGGCAGAACAGATACAAATTAAAGATTACTATTTTTATTCTGTTAAGACGTTAAACGATGACTTTACAACTATAAATCTTTTTGAAGAAACGACTAAACTTATTGAATCCAACAATTCAGATTTCGACAATATTGATATTAGTTCGGATCAAACTGCATTAGATTTCTTCTTAAATTCCTGCATTTTAGAGAACAATCTGCAAAAAAATGCAATTGTAAAAATTTATCCTAAACAACCCATTAGTGATTCACTAATTAGTACGGTTGAAAAAATAAACCACGTATTAAATCTTTTCGGAGGTTCATTATACCTTTTGAAAGAAGAAATTATAAAGGAGGATTATCAAGTTAAAGATTCCACTAAAATGCTCCTTAAAAAATATTGGGGAGCTAATGCTGATTTTCGAGGTTTAAAAGTGTATCGAAATCCAGATATAGGAAATCAAATAACTGAAATTTCACAGGGTTTAATTGTTGAAACAATTATTAAAGAATACGAAAATTCAAAAAGAAATGAAAAAACAAGAGATTTGTTTTTAACTGCACCTACCGGTGCAGGCAAATCTCTTCTTTTTCAATTACCTGCATTTTACGTTTCTCAAAGTGGCGACATTACTATTGTTATTTCGCCTTTAATTGCATTAATGAAAGATCAAGTTAATGCGATTATTAGAGATCGCAATTTTGATAAAGTCGCTTACTTAAATAGCGAATTAAGTTTAATTGATCGTGAAAGAGTAATAGAAAATTGCCAAAGCGGAGAAATCGACATTTTGTATATGTCGCCCGAACTTTTTATGTCTTATGACATTAAACATTTTATTGGCGAAAGAAAACTTGGTTTACTCGTTATTGACGAAGCTCACTTAATTACAACTTGGGGAAGAGATTTTCGTGTTGATTATTGGTTTTTAGGCAATCACGTTAGAAAAGTAAGGAAATATCACAATTTAAGTTTTCCAATGGTTGCAGTAACTGCAACAGCGATTTATGGCGGTGCGAATGATATGGTTTTTGATAGTATTGACAGTTTGGTAATGCACAATCCACACGTTTTTATTGGACAAGTTAAACGAAATGATATAGTATTTGCTGTAAATAATTATGACGGCTTTTCAAAAAATTATTTAAAAGAAAAATTGAAACAAACGGCAGAATTTATTGTTGAGGCAAATAATCTGGGTTTAAAGACACTTGTATACACACCGTATTCCAAACATGTTGAAGAATTACTCTCAAAAGTAAATATCAATAATGAAATAATTGCTGTTGGTTATCACGGTAAAATGCCTGCCCAACAAAAGGAATTTTCATTTAAACAATTCAAGAGTGGTCAGAAAAAAATAATGATTTCTACCAAAGCATTTGGAATGGGTGTGGATATTTCCGACATCGAGTTGGTTTATCATCACGCACCTTCGGGCTTATTGCCTGATTACATTCAAGAAATTGGGAGAGTTGCAAGAAAACCAGAAATTAAAGGATTTGCAGCTTTAAATTATTCTTCTCAAGATCAAAGATTTACAAAAGCACTTCACGGAATGTCTGCTTTGAGGCAATATCAAATAAAAGAAGTACTAAAAAAAATACACAAAGCATACATAAAAAACAATAAAAGCAGAAACTTGCTCTTATCAGTAGATGACTTTGGACATATTTTTGAAAATGCTCTTGATCTTGACCAAAAAGTTTTAACGGCTTTGATGATGATCGAAAAAGATTATTTGGCAAAGACCCGATATAACGTAATTATTGCAAGACCAAAAAAATTATTTGTTCGAGTTTTTGCAAGGATTTCCGACCAACACTTATCAATTTATAGGGCAAAATACGCTGAAACATTTACACATATTAGTTCTTTAGAAAATGGAAATAATATTGTAGAAATTGATTTAGACAAATTGTGGTATCAAAACTTTAATGATAAAAGTTTTCCAATCGTAAAACGTGATTTCTATACAGGTGATTTATTCAGAAATGATGGAATTGAAGTAATTCCACAACTAAAAATGTCATTTGAAAGATTAGATACATTCAAGAATTTGTATAAAAATCTACAATCATTATTTGCAAACATTCAAACCATATTTGCAAATTTTGAAGGTTCGTTTTTCAATCAAAAAGAATTGGAAACCGAATTAAATAAATTTTTAAATGACGAAGTGAAGGCGGAAAAAATTAGTAAATTCATTCTTTCGTCATATTCAGGAAGACTAATTCAACCAGGTGTAATAGAAGCAAATGCTTTTTTACAACAACGTAGAGAAATTGATGGTTATAAATACAGAATTTTCAACAACCAATATTTAGCAAGTTTTATAGCACTTACAAATAGACTAAATAACCTGTTCGGAAATACTGACGAATACGTTGTAAATCGATATGTAACAAATAAAGGATCTAATTCAATAAATTATGTAAGACTTGGATACTTTTTAGAAATGCTCGAACTCGGAACATTTGAAATTAAAGGTGGAGAAAATCCAATGGTTTTCATTCGTATAAATGATCCATTAAGAATTGAAAGAGATTCAAATAACAACAACTATACAAATACTCTATTATCAAAAACTTTAGAAAGACATCATTTGAGTAATCAAATTTTTGATCATTTCTTTTTACGCAGTTTTTCTAACGATGAACGTTGGGATTTTGTAGAGGATTTTTTCCTTGGATCAGATGTTGATATTTTATTAGATAAACATAAAGGTGGCGAAGCAAACAATCTAAATATCATAGAATTTTTAGAAAATAATTCTACACCTATTAAAGCTGAAGCGACAGAATTAGATGAAAAGAACAACATTCATATTTTTCATCCAAATTCAGAATCGTTTTACAATAGCGCAAGTTTATTGACGATAGAAAACGAGAAAGGAATTAGAACAATGAAAATATCGGAATGGTTAGTTGAAGATCCTGTTTCTTTTCATATAGTCTTTCAGAAACATAGATTAAAAATTGACGGGAAAACATTTGAGATTTTGGTTTCAAAGCTTAAAGCAAACCACTTTGAATATTTTCGGGATAGTCTACGTCTAAATATGTACATTGATTTTAAAGGTTATGACATACCAGTAAAAGCAAGTGTACCATATAAAGACAAGCCTGTAGAATTTTATAAATGGTGGTGCGACAATAAAGATAAAGTAACTATGAATTTTCAAGAAAAGCTAGTTCTATTCGACAAAGTATTTATTCAAAAACCAAATGTTTTAAAAGCCGAACATAGAAAAATAATAAACAAATAAAAAATAACGATCGCCCAACAGCAGTTTGGCAAAATGGCGGGTTTAGTGATAAATTCAACGGCAGTTCTTCGATTAAACTTTTGTGCAAAACTGAACATTTGTGCTTTGATTTCCGCCACTTCGCCAAGCTGCAAAACGTTGTGCGTCATGCTTAAAAACAAGAGGAAGGATGATAACTCTTATTAAAGGATAAAATATGAAACAATGGTACGAAACATTATTTGAAAATTATGGTGAGAAATACGATAGAGAATGTTTT
>JAGPGD010000026.1 GCA_018056165.1 Paludibacteraceae bacterium
GATGTACACCGCGACACTGTAGTAGCTACAGTAATGGGCAAGGGTATCCAAACAGAAACCCGCACTTTTGGTACAACAACAAGTTCTTTGAAAGAAATGGGCGAGTGGTTAGAAAAATTAAAAGTAACCGACGGAGCAATGGAAAGCACCGGGATTTATTGGAAGCCTGTATTACACATACTTAGGGAGTATCCTATAAACCTGCTTGTGGTCAATGCAAGGCATATAAAGAATGTGCCAGGACGAAAGACAGACAAGGCAGATAGTCAATGGATATGCAAGTTACTCATAAGTGGTTTACTAAAAGGCAGTTTCATTCCACCCGAGAATATACAAGCATTACGGGATTTGCATCGGTACAAGAAGAAACTGGTTGGCACAGTTGCATCAGAAAAGAACCGTATTATAAGGGTTTTGGAAGACGCAAACATTAAACTTTCATCAGTTGTTTCGGATACATCAGGAGTTACTGCTACATACTTAATCAATGGGCTTATAGAAGGTCGTAAGGATTTAGAAAGACTTGTATCAGAGTGTTACCATAAAAAACTGCAAGCTACCCCCAAACAAATAGTAGAGGCGATTAACGGAAGGCTTACGCCACACCTGAGGTTCTTACTCAAGTCCATGCAAAAGCATATTCAATCTGTCGAAGAACAGATTGCGGAAATTGATGTTGAAATAGAAACGCACATCAAAGATTTTGAGAAAGAAATAGAGCTCCTACAAACCATTCCGGGAGTTGGTAAAGAAGGAGCAATAGGCATTGTGGCAGAGATAGGGGTTGATATGGATGTTTTTCCCAGCGAGCATCATTTAGCATCGCATGCAGGTATGTGTCCCGGCAACAACGAGAGTGCCTGTAAAAAAAAAGTTCAAGAACACGACAAGGAAACAAACATCTGAAAGCAACACTTACAGAACTGGCATGGGGTGCCACTCGCACAAAGAAAAGTTTTTACAAAGCCAAATACGAGAGTTTGGTTGTACGTCGTGGTAAGAAACGGGCACTCATAGCGATAGGACATAAGATCCTTTGTGCATCTTACCACATAATAAAAAATAAAGAAGCTTTTAAGGAACTTGGTTACGAATATTTGGCAGAACGAAAAAAGAAAAACCGTTTGGAGTATTTGAAACGAGAACTAAAGGAGCACGGATATAAAATAGAAAAAGTAGCATAAAGAAAAGCAAAAGGTCGTTTTTTACTGGTGGTTTATCCCCGCTTATGAAACTGACATCAACAGATAAGCACAAACACATGTACTTCGAGTACGCGGATGAAATTTTAACTCCTTATCTGTTTTTCAATATGCTGATATTGTTTAATTTAATAATTATTTACGGATGAAAATAAAATTAATAACAATAGCAATTATGTTGTTGTTTTCTTCCTCTGTCTTATTGAAAGCCCAAACAATTTACGAATGGAATTATGTAAATACTTTACAGAACGAAACGTTCCGAAAAATTTGTACACAGGGATTGGATACGGTTTACATTGTCGGGGAAAATGGTTTGATAGCCCAATCCCCCGACCGGGCTATAACATGGACAAAAAAATATCCTGTAACCGCACAGCTAAACGATATTATTTTCTGTAACCATGAAACAGGTTTCGCTGTGGGAAATAACGGAACAATATTGAAAACTGCTGATGCTGGAGATACATGGATACAAGTTGCATCTGGTACATTGGAAAACCTGAATGCTATAGATTGTGTAGACATAGATAATATATGGATCGTAGGCGATAATGGTATAGTACTCTATTCGCATGATAATGGAAATATTTGGCAAATAAAAGATTTACCGCTCACGACAAAACTAAATGATATTTCTTTCAAAAACAGTACGGGTTATATTGTGGGAAATAATTCTGTTTGTTATAAAACAACGGATGCAGGAGATAACTGGAATAGCAATAGTTTAAACAATAGTGGTGATAATCTTGTAGTTCAGCAAACTGAGAATAAAAACTTATATGTACTATACGTTGATGAAGATAGATACCAATGGAATATTTATTTTAATGGAAATATTTATCCAATGGATTATGAAACCAGTAGTTTTTATGCAATAAATGACAGTATTGGTATCGGTGGTGCTTTCTATGGAATTCCAACAGGAGGAGGATCAACTGCTTACGCAAGGATGAGAGTATGTAAATATGGGAATTATATGGGAGATTCATATCTCCCGCTTCCCAAATGGGTTTATTTTGATGAGCATTATTGTGATATTAAAATAATTAATGACTCATTGGGGTATGTAGTTTCGGGAGCATGCCTGTTTAGGATTAATAATACGGGTACCGGTTTAAATTTATTATATATGAATGATGAAATACAGCTGAAACAAGATAATAATTATTTAAAAGTAACATCAAAAAACTCCGAAAGAATAATAGAATTGAACATAACATCTATTTCAGGTATGCTTCTCTGCACACAAAAAGGGAATAAGATTAATGTTTCAAATCTCCAGAGTGGTACATACATTATTAATGTTGTATTTAAAAATAAAAATTATACCATAAAAAAGTGGATTAAATACTAAATACTATGAAGACACAAAAAATATCAATTATAATACTGTTAAATCTATTCAGTATTTCAATATTCCCCCAAATATCATCCGATAAATTAACAATTGAATTAGAAGATATCCCAAATCCCCTCAACGCAGCAACAAAAATTGCTTTTTACCTACCTACAACCATTTCAATAGCAAATGTATATGTATATGACATGAACGAAACTCAATTAAAAAGTTACCCAATCACCGAAAGAGGAAAAGGAAATGTAATTATTCAAGGCTCTGAATTTGTAGCTGTGATCTGCTTATATGGACTAATTGTCGATGGCAATGAGGTGGATGTAAAACGTATGATATTAACTGAATAAAATCATGAAAACAAAACTGTTAGCAGTGCTTGCCATGTTGTGTTATTACATGTGCAATGCTCAAACTGCCTATAAATCCTACTTCGGAAAATCTTATACCAAATGGTATATTTTATATGATGATTATTCATGCCCCAATACTTTTGATTTTCTTGTTTGCTCAAACAGGACAGAAATAATTAATGAAAAAACATATTGGAAATTATTTGAAGTCTTTGAATCCTCCGACGATAATCCAATAAATAGTATGCCCGCAAATGAATCAACAAACAAATTTTTAAGAGAAGATACCTTGACTGGAAAATTATATTACAGGTATAAAATTTACTCTGACTATGGCACGTCCTATTCTCCAGATATTCTTGTTTCTGATATGACACTGAAAGTTGGAGATTCTGTCAAGTTAGGCAACATCAATATCAATTTCTGGAAAAATGTGGTTAAAACTGCTGGTGGTAATTATTATGCAATAGTTGATAGCGTATATCAAAAAAACAGCTTAAAACACATTCGGACTTCCGCATTATTCAGTTCGAAAAATGAATTGTTTGATAACGATTATACTTCGCTAACTTTTATTGAAGGGATAGGTTCTAACTTATCTCCTATTTTAGATTATGATGGCATGGCCTATTTATCTGATGTATGGAAGTTGATTTGTTTTGTTTCTGATGACAGTTTGACTTACTTTAATAATAAGAAAAAGCGAAATTTACCACCTCTTATTTGTGATGTTGGAGTCAAGAACATTAATGAAGACTTTTTTTCAGCTAAAATAATTCCTTCCAAAATATTACTTCAATTTCATTATCCTTTTTACGGTGAAATTAGACTGATTCAACTAACGGGAAGTCTTCTTTATCAAAGAACTCTCAGGGGAGATACTGAACACACGATTAACACAATAAATTATTCTAATGGCATTTATATATTGCAAATTATTCATAATAATGCAATTACAACAAAAAAAATCATTTTAAATTAATAATGTTTGTAGTGAAAAATTCAATATTCCTAATTATTTTTTTATTGATTGTTACTATTCTTAAAGGACAAAATCCTCCTGCTCCCGCCCGATTATATCATGTGGGAGGTCATTCATAAACAAGAGGATATTTTTACAAGAAATTGAATTGCATTCCTAATCATCCGATTGAAAGAGGATTAGTATTTTAAGCAGAACAATATGTATCCAGTCCAGTAATGCGATTGACTATGCAAGTGAGAAAGAATTCGGAGATATATTTTTATGTTAGCTACTTGCAAAACATTCGTAAATGCAAATATTTCCAAAAAAATCAACAACCTATCGTATTGATATTGCGTGATTTATTGTTTCTATTAAACAAAAATATAAAATAATTTTCATAACTTATTGTTTTTATTTACGAATGTTATATATTTATCGCGTAAATAAGACGTTGGGCGTAATTTTGAAAAAACAATGACCATGAATAAAACAACAATACTTATCCTTACAATTATGCTGTCATTTGCTAGCTTTCGGGCTGTTGGACAGAATTATGAAGAACATGACGTTGAAGAATTTTATAAAAAAATTGACCTTGATTACGGAACTTTAGACGAAAGAGGACAAAGCATAGATTTTATATTTGTTAAGACAGAATTGGAACAAGGTAAGTATGAAATTGAAATAACTGATGGTCCTGGAGACTTATATGAAATCAAAGGAACAGACATATTTATTAAATTTCGTGGGTATTATGGCTATGCTGGCTACGGTGAAGAAGGAATCTTGGTTGTGGGAACTTCTGCATATTCATCCACATTTTATAAAAAGGAAGATTAACTATGAAAAGGATATTCAAAATTTATATTCCCTTAATTCTATTGACTGTTATGACAAGTTGTAACCAAGGGAGAATTGAAAAATTAGAAAATCAGGTTTCAGAATTGGAATCCCAACTTTCTGAAAAGCAAAATGAATTAGATGAATGTGAAAATAAACTTTCAGAAATACAAGGTAATATTGGTGATTTAGAATCAGCGATAGAACAATTGAGAAGCGAGGTTGATGACTTTAGCTATGAAGATTGGCGATATAATGTTTCCGATGTAGAAGATGCAACTAGCAATGTAGAATCAGCTTTTGACGATTTACAATCAAGTGCATATTAAACGGGGAAGCCGAAAACCGAACAGAGTAGGCACAAAATTAAAATCAATAAAATGAAAAAAACATTATTAATTTTTGCAACAATGTTATTGCTAGCATTTGGCTTAAATGCCCAGACAAAAAAAGACGGAACACCGGATATGCGTTACAAAGCCAACAAAGAAATGTATGGTAACAGTTACTCGACACCGAGTTATTCTACTCCAAGTTATTCAACTCCAAGTTATTCAACACCTTCCTATTATCAGCCGAAGCAGGAAAAAAATTATAAAAACGGTGGACAGTTAAAAATACAGAATGGTTATATGAAAAGTAATGGAACATATGTTGAACCACATTTAAAAACAACTCCTGACAACTACAAATGGAACAACAAGAGTTCTTGGGACACTAAATGAGAAATTTTTAAAACAAGTGCAAGAAATTAACTTGCCTTTATTTAATTTTTAAATCCAAAATACTATGGCAAAGACACCAAAAATAACGATAAACGGTGGACAGATAGTGATGTGAGTAAATTAGAAAAAATGGTAAAGGGTAACACACCGACAGGTTTAATCGCCCACCAACTTGGACGAAGTGAAGATGCCGTTCGTTCAAAAGCAAGCAATCTTAACATTTCATTAAAACCGACTAATCAAAGTCCTTACAACAGACGAAAAAAGTAAAACTACGCATAACACAGGTTTTGCGTTAGGCGGGGTGACGTGCAAACTTGAAGCTTTGGGTTCTATTTAAGTTCAGTGCTGGTTGACAGTTTTGTGCTCCGAAATCCGCCACTGCACATACACACAAAACGTTGTGCAACATTTTAAAAAAGACCACCTGACATATGAAAAGATTATTTAAAAAATTAAGATTTAGCTTGTGGATTGGATTATTGCTGACTGGATGTGTAGTGAGTAATCCGAAATTTTTCTCAAAGATTGAACCAACAACAGATTTAAGCTATGGTTATACAGCTGAAAATCCTGTTACGATTAAAAATATGGATTTAAACAACAGTATTAGTTCATCTTACTATTATTTGTCACGGTTGAGAACAGAAAAAGGTAATAAACTTCAATTGATTCAAAGGTTTTCAGTAGAGAATCCCAATTATGAAAAGCCAAAAATTGCCTTGCAGAATCGTTATACAGGAGAACCTTTGAGTTATGGGACGGGACGACCTATACTTGACTTATATATTCTAAAGCCAGAAAATGAAACGGATACAATTAAGATTTATATTAATCCGTATCTAAAAGGGACAGTGAAAATCCCATGCGGATTAAAATTTGAGAAAGAATAAATAAAAACGCTGAATAACACAGTGTATACATCATGCGGGTTTCAGAGCAATTTGCAAGTATATAGCTCGTGGGCAAGGGTAGTAACGGCTGATAAGAAAGTGGGCACGAACTCCCGCACGCTGCATACACTCGACCGTTAGCGAAAATGCCTGAAGGTACGCAGAACCGCCGTTGCACGGCTTTACTTCTGCTATTTTAGCTAATGGCCAGGCAGTAGCCGGTTATTGAAAAAACAAGAACCATTAAAATTCAAAAATATGAAAAAAGGACTTCTTATTCTGTTACAGATACTGTTGACAGTGACAGTATATGCACAGACATATAAATATACTTCAACGAATTTAAATCTTAGAAGCGGGCCAAGTACTTCATATGAAATCTTGACAACAATTCCTGCAGGGACAAGTGTTGAAATGGCAGAGAACTGTGATTGTGCTTGGATAAAGATTTACTATAATGGGAAAATTGGCTATGTTAATTCAAAGTATCTAACAACAAGAAAATCTGTAAATCCTCAGAATTCAAACACTACTACATACCAGAGAAACTCAAGTACGACAATAAAGTATTATACCAATTCTGCAGGACAAAAAGTTCAATCTCCGACATATTATAATTCGGCTCCTGCTGGTGCGACAGCTTTATGTAGAGATGGAACATACAGTTTCAGCCGGAATAGACGGGGAACTTGTTCTCATCATGGGGGAGTTGCAAAATGGCTAAAATAAGAATAACAACCGCTAATACGGGTTTTGCGTCAAGCGGGGTGATCCCGCTAAGGCGGGACAGGCTGTGCAAACTTGAAGCTTTGTGTCAAGCCTCGCTCCCGCACGATTATATCGTGTGGGAGGTCTTACCTCGAAAGCGAGGATTTGTAAACTTCACACTGAAAAGTTCTGCCTTGCAGGCAGGGTTTGTCTTTTTTGCTTGTCCATAGGTCTTCGACCTTCGGTTATGAAACTTCTGCCTTTCAGGCAAAAAACCTAATAGGAACAGTTTGAATCAATCAATTATTTTCAAAATAAAACCGGCTTGAAAAGCCTAATTTTCATAACCGCAGAATAAATTCTGCGGCACTGAGAATCACTCCGATCACTCTGCCTGAAAGGCAAAACAAATTTCAATACACAGTAGTTTCCCCTCGAAGCGTGTTTTCAATCCGAAGCAATCCTAATCAGAGGATTTGTAATCCACTTCCCGTTTCCCCCACGCTTTTATCGTATGGGAAGTCTTTTTCGAAGCAAGGATTTGTAATCCGAAGCAATGTTGTAATCAAATAGTTACTAATAAATCCAAATAGGTTGAAAAAATAATTCTTGTGAATCATGCTGTGTCCAACCCGCTGTTCCCTCACGTTTTTATCTTGTGGAAGATCTTTTTTAATCAAAAGAATTCCTCGAGGCTTGCCTCGGGGTTATTCTTTTGAATTTATAAAATAAATTCCTGTTCAATGTCTGGGATTTCTACACGACGAAAACCTACTTTTTTCAATTCTTCTCTATAAAATACTTGAGCTTCATAATCTCCATGTACAAGGAAAGTTTTTTTAATTTGAGAAGGCGACTGACATTTCAGAAAAGAAATCATTTCTTTATAATCTCCATGTCCCGAAAGAGCTTCTATTTTAGCAATTCGAGCTTTGACCTTATGCATTTGTCCGAAAATAGAAATTTCTCTTAAACCTGGTTGTTGTAAGCGTGCTCCCAACGTTGTTGGTGCACAATAACCAACAATTAAAATAGTATTTCGTGGATTTTCAATGTTATTGGCAACGTGATGCTTTACACGTCCTGCTTCTAACATTCCTGAAGCAGAAATTATAATACACGGTTTTTTATAAGTATTCAAAGCCTTTGATTCATCAACATTTTTAATATAATGAAGAGAATTAAAACCAAAAGGATCGTTGTCATATTTAAGAACTTCCTTTACTTCTTTATTAAGTGATTCACTATAAATGCGATAAATATCAGTAGCATTAACCGAAAGTGGGCTATCGACGAAAATTTCAATTTTAGGTAAAAGTCCTTTATTGTAAAAGTTATTTAACATAAAAACAATTTCCTGCGTTCGTCCAATAGAAAATGCTGGAATGATTAATTTTCCTTTGTTTAAAACACAAGTTTCCCATACAATTTTTAATAATTCTTCTTCACTTTGTTGTGGAGCAGGATGAAGTCTATCACCATAAGTAGATTCGGTAATCAGGTAATCACAAGGTAAAAAAGGATCAGGTGGACGAAGAATATGATTGTAGGGGCGTCCAATATCTCCCGTATAAGCAATATCTATTTTTCTATCGTTTTCGATAATTCTTAAGTTTACTACAGCACTTCCTAATAAATGACCTGTATTGGTAAATTTGACACTAATTTTATCATTAATATAAAATCTTCTATTGTAAGCAACTCCAATAAACAAATCCATACAATTTTCTGCATCTTCAACATTATAAATTGGATCAACAGGAGGCAATCCTTGTCGGGCTCGTTTTTTATTAAACCATTTTACATCAAGTTCCTGTATGTGAGCACTATCAGTCAACATAATAGAACAAAGGTCACATGTGGCGTGTGTACAAATAATGGAGCCTCGGAAGCCATTTTTATATAAAAAAGGAATTAATCCTGAATGATCAATATGAGCGTGAGAAAGGATAATGTGATCTAATTTTGCAGGATTAAATCCAAGATGGCGGTTTTTGGCATCTGTTTCAAGACCTTTTCCTTGAAACATTCCACAATCCAGTAAAATTTTTTTCCCTTCGTCTGTGGTAATCAAATGTTTACTGCCTGTTACCTCGCGTGCAGCTCCAATAAACTTAATTTTCATAGTTGTTTGTTTTTTCTTAATATCGCAAATAATTCCCTCATAATTACTTGTTTATATATAACACGAAAGGAATTATAATAATGTTTATTAGTTTTCAAAACAGGAGATAAATTATAATTTTCTTTGGTTAAAAATGAATCATTTTCAAAAGTAGCATAATATTTTGATTTTTTTTGTCTTTATGAGCAAAAATTCCTACTAATTTTTCTAAAATAAATTTATGCCAATAAATTATGATTTTGACATCTCGACTTTGCAAAATGAATTTATTTTTTGTATTTTTGCATACCAATATACATCCCAATGGAAACATTTTTTCGTACTCATCAATATTTAGTGGAGCACGTTCAATCGCCTGTAAAAAGGTTATTGATGGATGAAATTGATTGGTCAAAACGTTTGATTGGAATAAAAGGTAGCCGTGGGGTAGGGAAGACGACTTTTCTTTTGCAATATGCAAAAGAAAAGTTTAAAAAAGATGACAATAGTTGTCTTTATATTAATTTTAATAATTTTTACTTTACTATTCATTCCTTAATCGAATTTGCTGAATGGTTTGTGCAACAAGGAGGAAGGACATTACTGATTGATCAAACTTTTAAGTATGAAAATTGGTCTAAAGAATTACGGGAATGCTACGATCGCTTTCCGGAATTAAAAATTGTCTTTTCTGGTTCATCTGTTATGCGATTAAAAGAAGACAACCCTGACCTGCAAGATGTGGTAAGTACTTATAATTTAAGAGGTTTTTCATTTCGTGAGTTTTTAAATCTTCAAGAAGGAGTAAATTTCCCAGCTTATACACTCGATGAAATATTAAAAAATCATATTCAAATTTGTAAAGAAATAGTTCAGCAAATTCATCCTTTGCAATATTTTCAGGATTATTTGCATCATGGTTATTATCCTTTTTTTCTCGAGCATAGGAATTTCTCTGAAAATTTATTGAAAACAATGAATATGATGCTCGAAGTAGATATTTTACTGATAAAGCAGATGGAATTAAAATATTTGTCAAAAATTCGTAAATTGCTGTATTTACTTATGATAAATTCTCCTGTTACTCCTAATATTAGTCAATTAAGTAGTGAAATTCAAACTTCAAGAGCTACCGTAATGAATTATATAAAATATTTAAAGGATGCCCGCTTACTTAATTTGCTTTATCCTGCAGGAGATCAATTTCCTAAAAAGCCTCATCTGGTTTATGGACATAATACGAATTTGCTTCATGCGGTAATGCCCGGTAATGTTGATAAACATATAGAAGAAAAAACTTTTTTATATAATTCTTTACATTCTAAGCATAAAGTAAATGCAGGGAAATATCATGCAGATTTTATAATTGATGAAAAATATTTTGTTAAATGTGATCAGAAAATGCATTCTTCAAAAAATCATTCAAAAATTATTTATGCTGCTAATGGGATTGAAATAGGTAAAAAAAACGAAATTCCCTTATGGTTGTTTGGTTTTCTTTATTGATCAATGAGATAATCTTTAATCATAAATAAATAAAATTTTTTAAAATAAAATTCATATATTTGTTTAATTTTCAAATAATTAATAATCATTCAATAACTATAATAAAATGGCTAAAACAAAGAAATTTTTAACTTGCGATGGTAATCAAGCAGCAGCTCATATAGCTTATATGTTTAGTGAAATAGCTGCTATTTATCCTATTACCCCTTCCTCACCTATGGCGGAATATATAGATGAATGGGCAGCCTATGGTCGAAAAAATATTTTTAATGAAACGGTGCAAGTTCAAGAAATGCAATCTGAAGCAGGTGCTGCTGGAGCTATGCACGGGGCTCTTCAAGCAGGAGCATTGGCAAGTACTTTTACAGCTTCACAGGGTTTGCTTTTGATGATTCCTAACATGTATAAAATATCTGGTGAGTTATTACCGGGTGTTTTTCATGTTTCAGCACGATCTCTTGCTACTCATGCTCTTTCTATTTTTGGCGATCATCAGGATGTAATGGCAGTTCGTCAAACGGGTTGTGCTCTTTTTGCAACTGGTTCAGTTCAAGAAATTATGGATTTAGCTCCTGTTGCACATTTATCAGCAATAAAATCTCGTATTCCTTTTGTACATTTTTTTGATGGTTTCCGTACTTCCCACGAAGTTCAAAAAATAGAACAATTGGATAAAGAAGATCTGGTTTCTTTAATTGATCAAGAAGCTTTGAAGGCTTTTAGACAAAGAGCTTTAAATCCTAATCAACCGGTAACTCGAGGTACAGCTCAAAATCCTGATATTTATTTTCAAGCTACCGAAGCTGCTAATCCTTTTTACGAAACAGTACCTGAAATTGTAGAAGATTATCTTAATAAATTAGCTGAAATAACAGGAAGAAAATATCATCTTTTCGATTATTATGGTGCAGAAGATGCTGATCGTGTTGTAATTGCAATGGGTTCTTCAACCGAAGCTATTCGAGAAGGAGTTGACTATTTGATGGCTAAGGGTGAAAAAGTTGGTTTGATTTCTGTGCATCTTTATCGTCCTTTTTCTGCAAAACATTTTTTAGCTGTTCTTCCTAAAACTGTAAAAAGAATCAGTGTTTTAGATCGTACAAAAGAACCTGGTGCAAATGGTGAACCTTTATATCTGGACGTAAAGAATGCCTTATATGGACAAAAAGATGCTCCAATCGTGGTAGGTGGACGCTATGGTTTGTCTTCTAAAGATTTTACTCCTGCTCAAGTATTAGCTGTTTTTGAAAATTTAGCTTTACCAGAGCCCAAAAATCATTTTACAGTAGGAATTGTTGACGATGTTACTTTCACTTCTCTTCCACTAAGAGAAGAAATTTCACTGGGTGGTGAAGGAATTTTTGAAGCTAAATTTTATGGTATCGGTTCTGATGGCACAGTAGGAGCCAATAAAAATTCAATTAAAATCATTGGGGAAAATACTAATAAATATTGTCAAGCTTATTTTGCCTATGACTCAAAAAAATCGGGAGGATTTACCTGTTCTCATCTTCGTTTTGGCAATCATCCTATACGTTCAACTTATTTAGTTACCACACCAGATTTTGTTGCTTGTCATGTTCAAGCTTATTTAAAGCTTTATGATGTAACTAAAGGGCTGAAAAAAAATGGAACTTTCCTTCTGAATACGGTATGGAATGAAGAAGAAGTAAAGAAAAACTTGCCTAATAAAGTAAAAAGATATTTAGCAAAAAATAACATTAATTTTTATATTATTAATGCCACAAACATTGCTAAGGAAATTGGTTTAGGAAATCGCACCAACACTATTCTTCAATCAGCTTTCTTTAAAATTTCTAATGTTATTCCTTATGAATTGGCTGTTGAAAAAATGAAAGAAATGATTGATAAGTCCTATGGCAAAAAGGGTGAAGAAATTGTAAAGAAAAATTATGCAGCCGTTGATCGAGGAACAGAATTCATTAAAATAGAAGTTCCAACTGAATGGGCAACGTTACCAGATGATGAAGAGATAGAAGATAATGCACCTGAATTCATTAAAAAAGTGGTTCGTCCGATGAATGCTCAGGCAGGCGATGATTTGCCAGTATCGGTTTTTAAAGGGCGAGAAGATGGCACGTGGGAGCCAGGTACCAGTAAATATGAAAAACGAGGTGTAGCAACAATGGTTCCCCTATGGAATCCAGCAAATTGTACGCAATGCAACGAATGTGCTTATGTTTGTCCGCATGCTACTATTAGACCATTTATTTTAGATGAAACAGAACAAGCAAAAGCAACTTTTGAAACCATCAAAGCTAATGGGAAACAGTTTGTAGGAATGACTTATCGTATTCAAGTGGATGTACTTGATTGTATGGGGTGTAATAATTGTGCAGACATTTGTCCAGGTACCAGAGGAAATAAAGCACTTACAATGGTTCCTATTGAAACGCAATATGATAATCAGAAAAATTGGGATTTTTGCATAAACGAAGTCAAATCGAAACAACATTTGGTAGATGTAAAAATGAATGTAAAAAATTCCCAATTAGCTACTCCACTGTTTGAATTTTCAGGAGCTTGTGCTGGTTGTGGTGAAACACCTTATGTGAAATTAATTACTCAGCTTTTTGGTGACCGTGAGTTGGTTGCCAACGCTACTGGTTGCAGCTCTATTTATTCTGCTTCAGCTCCTTCTACTCCTTATACGACCAATAAAAACGGACAAGGTCCAGCCTGGGCAAATTCTTTGTTTGAAGATAATGCTGAATTTGGGCTGGGAATGGTATTTGCCAACGAAATTATGCGAAATCGCTTGGTCAAAATAATGACAAAAGCAATAAATGATAATAGCTGTTCCAATGAATTGAAAGCTTTATTTGCTGAATGGCTGGATAATCGAGAAGATGTTGAAAAAACAAAGGAATTAGCCTCTAAAATTGTTCCCTTCGTTAATACTTGTAATGGAAAATACTGTAAAGAAATAGCTGAATTAAGTTCTTTTTTAGTAAAACGTTCGCAATGGATTATCGGGGGCGATGGTTGGGCTTATGATATAGGTTTTGGAGGTTTAGATCACGCCATTGCTTCAGGAAAAAATTTCAATATTTTAGTATTAGATACTGAAGTTTATTCTAATACAGGAGGACAATCTTCTAAAGCTACTCCGATGGGAGCAGTTGCTAAATTTGCCGCTTCGGGCAAACGTATTCGTAAAAAAGATTTGGGCATGATGGCTATGGCTTATGGTTATGTTTACGTAGCTCAGATTGCAATGGGAGCAAATAAAGCTCAAACGCTCAGGGCTTTAAGAGAAGCTGAAGCTTATAATGGACCATCATTAATTATTGCTTATTCTCCTTGTATTAGTCACGGTATTTATGCAGGCATGGAAAAAGCCCAAGAAGAACAGGCACGAGCTGTTGAATGTGGTTACTGGCAGTTGTATCGTTATAATCCAATGCTGGAAGAAGAAGGTCAAAATCCATTTATTTTGGATTCAAAAGAACCACAATGGGATAAATTTCAAGACTTTCTGATGGGCGAAATTCGTTATGCTTCTTTGATGAAACAATATCCTGAAGAAGCTAAAGAATTATTCCTTGCAGCCGAAAAAAATGCAAAATGGCGTTATAATAACTATAAGCAAATGGCTGAAAGACAATTTTAAGATAATAATTTATTCTTAAATAATTCTTTGAGTTATCAAAAAGGCTATTCATTTGAATAGCTTTTTTGATAATATAATTCTGATAATCAATTTATTTTGAAAATATAAATAAAATTATTATTTTTGTAAAACAAATCTTTCTCAGGTAATTAAATTCAAATTTTTAACAATAATATGGCGACAACAGCAGATATTAAAAATGGAATGTGTATTAATCTTGATGGTCAATTTTATATCATCACAGAATTTCTTCATGTAAAACCAGGTAAAGGACCTGCTTTTGTTCGTACGAAAATGAAAAATGTAGTGACGGGCAGAACTTTTGAAAAGACTTTTAGTGTAGGAACCCATCTTGATGAAGTACGTATAGAACGACGTCAGTATCAATATCTTTATCAGGATGATATGGGTTATTATTTTATGAACAATGAAACTTTCGATCAAGTTTGTATAAACAAAGAAATGATTAATGGTGTAGATTTTCTGAAAGAAGGAATGATTTGTGATGTGGTGGTACATGCCGAATCGGAAACTATTTTATATGTGGATTTACCTATTCAGGTAACGTTAACTGTAACTTACACAGAGCCAGGGCTTAAAGGAGATACTGCTACCAATGCCACCAAACCAGCTACTCTCGAAACAGGTGCCAATATTCGTGTTCCTCTTTTTATTAATACTGGTGACGTAATTAAAGTTGATACTCGTGATGGTTCTTATGTAGAAAGAGTCAAAACTGAATAGCTAAAAATATTTTCTCACGTTTTTTTTGAATGATCTATTTGTCCGATAAATAATTAAGTTTATCGGATTTTTTTTATTTTTGTGCATAGATAAAAAAATTGTCATGAAAATAAAAGAATTTTTAAAAAGCTTTGTCTATGCCGCTGAAGGTATAAAAGTAATGTTTGCCTGTGGAAGGAACATGAAAGTTAATTTATTTACTGTTTTTGTAGTTATTGTTTTAGGAATAATTTTTCATATCAGTGCTTTTGAATGGATAAGTTGCCTATTATGTTTCGGTTTGGTAATCAGTCTGGAAATGATTAATACTTCTTTTGAAAATTTGGTCAATTTAGTTTCGCCCGATTTTCATCCGTTAGCAAAAAAAGCCAAAGATATTGCAGCAGGAGCTGTTTTGGTTTCAGCAATTATTGCTTTTATTATTGGATTAATCATATTTTTACCGAAAATTATTGATGCCATTTCTTGAAGCTTTTAAAAAACAATGTAAAATGTTAAAATGTAATTTTCTGACTGATTTTATTAACCTTTTATACCCCAACCTATGTCTTATTTGTGGAGAAAGTTTAATGAAAAATGAGGAACAATTATGTTCAAAATGTTTGTATCAGATTCCTAAAACGAATTATCATCTCATAAAAAATAATCCTATAGAAAAACGTTTTTGGGGAAAAGTTCCAATTGAACAGGCTACTTCTTTTTTCTTTTTTCAAAAAGGAAGTCCTTTTCAAAAATTATTGCATCAGTTGAAGTATCATGGCAACAAAGAATTAGGTGAAATTTTAGGAAAATATGCTGCTGCAGATTTGATTTTGACCGATTATTTTTCTGCTGTCGATATGATTGTGCCAGTACCACTTCATCCTAAAAAATACAATCAACGTGGTTATAATCAGAGTGAATGGATTGGTAAAGGATTATCAACTATCCTTCAAAAACCACAAATCATTGATAATTTAGTACGTATTAAAGAAAGTACTACTCAAACCAAAAAATCAGTTTACGAGCGTTATGAAAATACAGAAGGCATTTTTTCTGTGAAAGATGAAAATTTTTTTTCAAATCATCATATTTTATTGGTTGATGATGTTTTAACAACAGGTTCTACTTTGGAGGCTTGTGCTCATGCACTTTTGACAGCCGAAAATGTTCAAATAAGCGTTTTTACATTAGCAGTGGCTTGAGTTTACCAATATTTTGAAAAATTATTCACAAATTATAAATCATGGAATATGGAAAATAGAATAGAAATTGTAAAAGGCGATATTACAAAGGAAGAAGTTGATGCGATTGTCAATGCAGCCAATCGAAGTCTTTTAGGTGGAGGTGGTGTGGATGGTGCTATTCATAGAGCAGCCGGTCCAGAGTTACTGGAAGAATGCAAAAAAATGAAGGGTTGTGAAACGGGTGAAGCAAAAATTACAAAAGGTTATCGCTTGCCAGCTAAATATGTGATTCATACCGTTGGTCCAGTTTGGAATGGCGGCAATTATCACGAAAGAGAATTATTAGCTAATTGCTATAAAAACAGTTTAAAATTAGCACAACAATATGGCATTAAAACAATTGCATTCCCCTCTATTAGTACAGGAGCTTATAGATTCCCCATTGAATTGGCAAGCAAAATTGCTTTGAACGAAATTTATCAATTTTTAAAAAATAACACTTCAATCGAAAAAGTAAAAATTGTTTGTTTTGATAATCAAACTTATGAAACTTATCAACGTAATTTGGAAGAACTTATGAAAAATGAGAGGTAGAATTTTTACTCAATTCTACTTTGTAATTATTTATCAAGACATTTATTTTATTGATTATAAATAGATTGTGTTTATATTTAGAAATTTATAAATTAAAAACTTTTCTCATTTATCAATAAAATCTTACTTTTGTGCTGAAATTTTAAAAATTAATTCATTAACAAATTAACTTATGAAATTATTAGAAGGAAAAGTAGCGATTATCACAGGTGCTGCACGTGGAATAGGAAAGGCAATTGCCCTTAAATTTGCCAGTGAAGGAGCCGATATTGCTTTTACTGATTTAATCATTGACGAAAATGCCTTGAATACGCAAAAAGAAATTGCTTCTTTTGGTGTAAAAGTAAAGGGTTATGCTTCCAATGCTGCAAACTTTGAGAAAACTCATGCAGTAGTGGAAGAAATTCTCAAAGAATTTGGACATATTGATATATTGGTGAATAATGCTGGAATTACCAAAGATGGTTTAATTATACGAATGAGTGAAGCACAATGGGATGCCGTTATCAATGTAAATCTGAAATCAGCTTTTAATTTTATTCATGCTTGTGCACCCATTATGATGAAACAGAAAGCTGGTTGTATTGTTAATATGAGTTCTGTTGTTGGGGTATCTGGAAATGCTGGACAGGCTAATTATTCTGCATCAAAAGCAGGTTTGATTGGACTTACCAAATCAGTAGCAAAAGAACTTGGTTCTCGTGGCATTCGAGCAAATGCAGTAGCACCAGGTTTTATTGAAACTGAAATGACCCATGCTTTAAGTGACGAACAAAGAGCAAAGTGGGTTGAAAATATACCTTTACGTAGAGGTGGAACACCCGAAGAAGTAGCAAAAGTTACACTTTTTTTAGCTTCTGATTTATCAAGCTATGTAAATGGACAAGTAATTCATGTATGCGGTGGAATGAATACTTAATTTTATTTGATAAATGTATACACAAAAATAACTAAAGAGACGGAGGTTATACCGTCTCTTTTTAGTGTACTTTCAAAAAAATGAAAAAAATTACAATAATTTTTTTATCAATTATTTGTTTGACTTCATTTTCTCAAAACAGGGAAGTGAAAGTAGGTGCTGAACAAACTAACTTGTATTTTCCATTGCTGGCAGGGAAACGAGTAGCTATATTATCAAATCAGACTGGCATTGTTGGCAATGAACATCTTGTAGACTTACTTTTACGAAATACTATTAATGTCGTTGGTATTTTTTCTCCAGAACATGGCTTTCGAGGAATAGCTGATGCAGGAGAACATGTTTCCAACTCAGTGGATGAAAAAACGGGTATTCCCATTTGGTCGTTATATGAAAGTAAAAGTAACAAACCTTCAGTAGACAAGTTAAATAGTTTTGATGTATTAGTATTTGATCTTCAAGATGTAGGTACACGTTTTTATACCTATTACATTACCATGTCACATATGATGGATGCTTGTGCTGAATTTGGGAAAAAAATGATTATTTTGGATCGCCCGAATCCAAACGGGTTTTACGTTGATGGTCCGGTCTTGGATATGAAATACAAATCAGGAGTAGGTTGGTTACCTATTCCGATTGTTCATGGAATGACACTTGGAGAATTGGCACTCATGATTAATGGTGAAAAATGGCTACCAAATAATCGTACTTGCAATGTTGTTGTTATTCCATGCAAAAATTACACTCATCAAACATTGTATAAATTACCCATTCCTCCATCGCCTAATTTGCCCAATATGCAGGCTGTTTATTTGTATCCTTCAATTTGTCTTTTCGAGGGTACGATTATGAGTGTAGGGCGAGGAACTTCTTTCCCTTTTCAGGTTTATGGACATCCTGACTACAAAGGTTCGTCTTTCTTTTTTGTCCCCCAAAGTGTCCCTGGTGCAAAAAATCCTCCTTATCTTGGTCAAAAATGTTACGGAGTGGATGTAAGGAATATTCCTGAGGAATATATCCGTAAAAATGGCTTTGATCTTTCATATATTATTGATGCTTATAACAATCTGAAAATAGGAGATTCATTTTTTACTCCTTTTTTTGAAAAACTCGTCGGTGTAGATTATATCAGAAAAGAAATCATTGCTGGAAAATCAGCTCAAGAAATTAAAGAAAGATGGAATAACGATGTACAAAAATTTAAAAAACTGCGTAGACCTTATCTTCTTTATGAAGAATAAATACACCACTATATTTTACACTAAAAAGTGTATTGAAACATCTATTAATTCCAAATATTGTAAATACAAATAAATAATTTACTTACTAAATCCAACTTACCTTTTGTTCGGGTATGTGGTCTTTTCCAAGAATATGACTATATAATTCAGGCCTTCGAGCTTGAATATAACGTTGCCCTCCTGCCATTGTAAGTTTTTCAGGAATAACTACAGTAGAAACCAAATCATTACCAAGAGCACGACATTCTGCCATTATATCACCAAATGGATCGATAATCATTGAGCAACCGTTTTTTAATTGATCGTCATCCATACCAATAGGGTTAGAAAATACTACATAAATAGCGTTATCATATGCTCTTGCTGGTAACCATTTCATTAACCATTGGCGTCCTTTCATGCCGTCAAATTCTATTCGTAGAGAAGTAGGATCATTTTCTCGATTTTCCCAAAGTTTTGGATCTACAAATCCTGCTCCAGGTCGTGTTGAAGGAGTACACATAGTTACATGAGGCATAAAAATTATATCAGCTCCTAAAAGTTTTGTAGCTCGGACATTTTCAATAATGTTGTTATCGTAACAAATTAAAATACCACATTTCCAACCATAAAGGTCAAATACACAATATTCGTTTCCTGGCACAAGATTTTGATTAATAAAGGGATGCAGTTTACGATGTTTTGCTATGAGCCTGTTTTTGTTTACACATACATAAGTATTATAAATATTGTCTTTATTGTCTTTTTCAAATAAACCAGCCAATATTGTCATATCGTATTTTGATGCAATTTGGATTAATCTTTCGGTGCTTTTACCATTCGGAATAAATTCAGACAATTCCAACAATTGTTTTTTTGAAAGTTTTCTTGCAAAGGTATAACCAGTTACAGAGCATTCATGAAAAGCAATAACTTTCGAATTTTCTTCTGATGCCTTTTTTGTAAGAGTTTCGATAACCGATAAATTATAATTTTTGTCTCCACTTCGGTTTTCAAACTGTGCTGTTGAAATTTTTAATTTTTCCATTATTTTATGTCAAAAAGGTATGTTTAATAAAAATGAATGATAAGATTTTTTATATAAAATAGCTTTATATTTTTTTGATCTTATTTATTGAAAAAAACTTATTTATTAATAAGTTCTATCAATATTTGTTCTTCTTTTTCCCAATTTAATTCTGCTTTTGCTTTGGCAGTATTTTGTTTAACAAGAGCATAACATTGTGGGTCGTTAAAAATATTTTGAATTACTTCAGCAATATGTTTTGGATGGTGATTTTGAATATAGTAACCAATATCATATTGATCAATAATTTGTTTAATTTCTGGTAAACCTGATGATAAAATTGGAATTTCAGCATGAATATAATCAAAAAGTTTATTGGGAAGCGAATAACGGTAATTAAGATTGGTGTCTTTATCAATAGCCAGCCCTAAATCGCTATTCATAGTATATTGTCTGAGTTCTTGAAAAAGCATTTTTGGTTTTATGATTATTTTTTCCTGAAGTTGATATTGATCAATCATCTTTTGAAGTTCGGGAATGATATCTCCACTTCCAATAATTAACAACACACAATCTTCAAGATATTGCATAGTTAAAACAGCTTCTTCCGCACCACGCTGCACATTAATTCCTGTTCCTTGCAAAATAAGAATGTGCTTGTCTAAGGGCAATCCCAATTCTTCACGAGTTTTTAATCGAGTAGGAGTGAAGTCAAGTGGGATATTTCTACAAACATAAATTTTTTTATGATATTTTGATTCATATAGATTTGCAATAGATTGATTTACAGTGATTATATCAGTTAATTTAGGAAAAATGAAATTTTCAATTTTTTCCCAGATTTTTTTTGTGCGAGGTCGGTTTACTAATTCAGGAGTTTCTGTAAAATATTCATGGGTGTCGTAAATTAATCTTTTTCTACGAATTTTCGCTGCCAAAAATGCTGCTGGTAGTGTATCCAAATCATTGGCAAAAATCAGATCAACTTTTGAAAAGAGTAAATAAAAAAACAAGCGAATGTTATATTCCGCATAAAATTGAGGACCTTTACGGAACCAGAGTTTAAATCTATGAACAGAATAAGGTCTTTCCAAAGGTAAACTTTGGGGCAACATTCGACCGACTTCAATAGTTTGATAACCACATTTTTGTAAAGTTAGACAGGTTTTATGAACACGTTGATCTGTGGTTAAATCATTGGTTACGCAAACTATGGCTGTTTTTTGCATTTTATTTTGTTTTCAGATAATCAATAATATTTTGATATAAAGTGCGATGATAGGATTGAGATTTTTCTTCAACCATTGTGTTATGCCACAATAAAACAAATTCTCCTCCGTAATTTTCTATATTATTGATTAATTGTACGCAATATTCGTAAGCATCGTAAGCACTCATATTCATATAGCGTTTATCACTTAACGTGCTGTCCATGATAGTCATGGGATGAAGGGTCAGTGAAGTTAATTCCTTATTTTTAGGATTAATCCATTTTACAGGACGACATGTTCCAATTCTAAAACCAGCCACATCAGCATAAGTTAATGTAAAATCATCAGTTATTCCTGCCTGGATAAGTGTTTCCATATCTTCTGGCTCGCACATCCTCAAAAAATGATTACGATTATAGTAAATTTTGACTTTCGCATTTCGCTCTAATCTTTTTTTCTCTTCTGCAATTAATTCTGGATACTTACCTGCTTTGTAACTGGTATGCAAGCCAATCGTAATATTTTTTCTTTTACAATATTTTATAAGATTTTGATAGTCAGGATGAACTAAATTTGAATGAGGTTTATCTTCCCTTTGTTTTCCTCCTCCTGCTTTTATAAAAACGATAATTTCACATCTTTCTTTTCCCAAAATATCAATTAATGATAAATCCATTTTAAAAAGCCATGGAAAAGTGTACCACGGGTCAAATCTTATTCCTTTAAAAAAAGTTTTTATGGCTCTTTTAGCTTCAGGTCGTTTATTGGGTTGTTTGATTCCTCTCCATAAAGCTCCCATCATTCCTCTAAACCTACGATAATGAGCTAATTGGTCAATATCATGTGTTAAAAATATTTTCTTTATTTTTTTTGAGGGTTCAGGCACGTTTATCCCTAATTCTCTTAATTGTTTCCGTAAAAGTTTTCCATATTCATCAACCAATGGACGATCAATAAAACCAGCCCGATAACTAATGGATTCTTTTCCAGGAAAGCGTCCGTGAACATCTCGACATTCTGGCCGAATCATTTCTTCATAACGTGTAATTAAAAAATAGGTGCTGGCAATTATATCTGCATAAAGAATTCTTGTCTGTCCAATTTTTTCAACCTTCGGCTGTCCAAAAAGAATAGGTGTATCCTCCCAAATTTTTAATGGTAAAACTGGCAAAGTTTGAGGAGTTCCATAAACCTCTGGTTGAAAAAAGTCAGAAGGATAAATAACGAGCTTATAACGACTAAATTCTTCTTTATCAGAAGTATATCCTATCAAATTAGCAATTTCAGTTGAACTTTCGTCACCTAATAAAAATCTTATTATGTATTCAATTACTTCTTGCATTTTCATAAAAATTACTTTGTCTTATATTGTTAACTGAGAATCAGTTTTTAAATTAAATTTTTTCAGTGAAAAAATAAATATCCAATTAAAATAGCTGCAACAATTCCAACAAAATCAGCTAATAAACCACAAATAACCGCATAACGAGTATTTTTAATGCCAACCGATCCAAAATAAACAGCCAGAATATAAAAAGTGGTATCAGTAGAAGCTTGAATGATGCAGGAAAGTCTGCCAACAAAAGAATCGGCACCATACATTTTCATTGCATCTACCATCATTCCTCTTGCACCACTGCCACTTAAAGGTTTCATTAAAGCAGTAGGTAAGGCTCCTACAAAGTCAGTGTTAACACCTATTAGCCCAAAAAACCAGGCAAAACCATTCATCAACATGTCCATAGCACCAGCAGCACGAAACATGCCAATTGCCACTAAAATAGCAATCAAATATGGAATAATACCAATTGCCACCTGAAAACCTTCTTTTGCACCTTCAATAAAAGCATCATATACATTTATTTTATGAACCATTGCAGCCACAATGAAAGAAATGATCAGAGAAATTAAGATAAAGCTGGCAATAAAGTTTGAATATACAGTAAGTTGATTTTGAGTAACTTTACTGAAAAAGTACAAAATAGAACCAATAATAATTATTAACCCTAATAAAGTTTTTAAAATAGTTTTGTCCAGTAAATTGATTTTTTGATAAGCTGCCACACTTAAAAATCCTGCAAGTGTCGAGAAAAAGGTAGCTATCAAAATAGGAAGAAAAATATCGGACGGATTAGCTGCTCCCAATTGGGCTCGATAAACCATGATTGTTACAGGGATCAAAGTTAATCCTGAAGTATTTAACACAAGGAACATAATCATAGGATTGGAAGCAGTATCTTTTTTGGGGTTGGTTTCCTGCATTTCTTTCATAGCTTTTAATCCGAGTGGAGTAGCTGCATTATCCAATCCCAACATATTCGCAGTTATATTCATTAGCATACTTCCATAAGCTGGATGATTTTTAGGAAGATCAGGAAAAATTTTTTCAAAAAAAGGTGAAACTACTTTAGAAAAAGCTTGAACCACGCCGCCGCGTTCACCTACTTTCATAATTCCCAACCACAAAGAAAGGACACCTGTTAAACCCAAAGAAATTTCAAAACCTGTTTTTGCTGAATCAAAAGTAGCATTGAGCATATCAGAAAACACCTGAACGTTCCCATAAACAATCATTTGAATAAAAGCCACAACAAAAGCAATCAAAAAAAATCCAATCCATATATAATTTAAAATCATATAATTATCTTTTTGGAAGAAAATTGAATACCAGTAATGTCATCATTAATTATTGTTCTGCTGCAAAAATACATTATTTTTTAGTTTTTACCTTCTCTTTCATTTTATTATTGATAACAAAGCTAAAAATCTTAACCCACATTGCAGAGTATCCGTTCCCTGATTGTTAATAATAATCAAAATTTAGATGCTTTTCTACTGAAACAGACCGTTTTTCCGCAAGAAATTGGCTCTGTGAGGTTAATTTACTTTAAATTT
>JAGPGD010000004.1 GCA_018056165.1 Paludibacteraceae bacterium
TCAAAAATTTAAAGTAAATTAACTTGAAAGGGTCTATTTTTAGCGAAAAAACGGTCTATTTCTGCAGAAAAGCATTTAAATTTTGATTATTATTAACAATCAGAGAACGGATACCCTGCAATGTGGGCTAATACAGCAGAATTAGTTTCAAGAATGCTTGCTCCTCCACTCCAGGAAGCAGTTTGACGAAAATGGAATCAATAATGTATTGATAATCAGACGGGAAATAACTAAATTGCACTTCATTATTTCCTGTCTTTCAAATCATTAAATCAAAGTGCGAAACTTTAGTAAAATATCATTGGCATCGTCATGAGATAAAACCATTTTTCGGATATGCCAATATAAACGTTCTTGGAATTTTCTGACAACCATAGAAAATGCAGCAGCCTTTGTATTAGCCTGATTCAATTGAAACATTAACTCTTCTTCGCCTGTTTCAATGTTAAGTTTTGTTGAATGGCTACCGTTGTTGTCTTTATTCTTATTTTTATTCATTTTGACTGCTCAGAAATCAATTAGTTTAATTTACTTTGGTTATATTGCCATTCCCTTCGAAAAAGTTGATAATATTTTGAGCTGCAAATTTACTCATTTCATTTCGAGCTTCTAAAGTAGCAGTGCCATTATGAGGTGATAAAACGACGTTGTCTAATTCCAGCAATCCAGAAGTAATATCTGGCTCATTTTCAAATACATCCAGCGCAGCCGCTGCAATCCAATGATTTTTCAGTGCTTTAAGAAGAGCTATTTCATCAACAATCGGTCCTCTTGCCGTATTGATTAAAATAGCAGTCGATTTCATCAATCGAAGTGTTTCTTCATTCATAAGATGATAAGTGTTTTCATTTAAAGGAAGATGTAATGTTACTACATCACTTTCGCTTAACAAAGTTTTCTGTTCAATAAATTCTGCCTTAAATTGCTCTTCCAATGTTGGATCTAAGCGATTTCTCTGGTAATAAATAATTTTCATATCCATTGCAAGAGCACGTCGAGCAACTGCTTTGCCAATACGTCCCATTCCAATGGTCCCTAACGTTTTTCCATACAATGATTGTCCAAGATTTTCCAGTAATCCCCATTTTAATCCATTAGGGATTCTTAATTTTCTGTCGCATTCACTAATTCTTCGTGCAGCAGCTAACATTAAACCTATGGTATGTTCTGCTGTAGGTTCTGTGACTGGATCGGGTGTATTAGTTACTACAATTCCCTTTTTAGCAGCATATTCGACATCAACATTGTCATATCCTACTCCATAATTGGATATTATTTTTAGCCGTCCTGCAGCACCAGCATCAATCACTTCTTTATCAACTTTGAACTGAAAAGTAGAAATAAAAGCATCAAAAGAAGGAATTATTTGAATAACTTCTTCTTTACTAAAAATATCGCTTTCAGGAAAAACCACTTCGAATTTTTCAATTAAAGAACCAAAACCTTCTAAAGGTAATTTAGTTGAAACGAGTATTCGCATATCTCTGAAATAATAAATTTAATCCTCATAGAATTCAATAAATAAGAAAAAACAAAAGTAATGAAACAACAAAAAGTGTACAATTATATTTTTCAAATTTTGAGTTTTTAGCAGACATTTGATTAAAAACAATTCAACTAAGCAAGTTTTTGTACTTTTAAAAAATTATATTTTTTTATTTATCTTTGTAAACTTATTTGCGAATTCAAATTTAACTGATTAATTATGGTAAAAGTAAAACCATTTAAAGGCATTCGTCCTCCTAAAGATTTAGTAGAAAAAGTAGCTTCTCGACCTTATGATGTATTAAATTCAGAAGAAGCCAGAGTAGAAGCTGAGGGCAATCCTATGTCATTATATCATATCATTAAACCAGAAATCGATTTTGAATGTGGAACTGATGAACATGAAGAAAAAGTGTATTTAAAGGCAGTAGAAAATTTTGCCAAATTTCGAGAAAATGGTTGGTTGCAGAAAGATAAAACAGAACATTATTATGTATATGCTCAAACAATGAATGGGCACACACAATATGGGATAGTGCTGTGTGCATACATTGATGACTACCTCACTGGAAAAATCAAAAAACACGAATTAACCCGAAAAGATAAAGAAGAAGACCGTATGAAGCATATTCGCATGACTAATGCCAATATGGAACCAGTTTTTCTCGCTTATCCTTTTCAGCCTGAGTTAGACAAAATTGTATCTGAGGTTATTAAAAATAAACCCGAATATGATTTTAAGGCAAAAGATGGAATAATTCATAGCTTTTGGATAATCGATGATAAAGACAAGATGAAAAAAATTACAGAAATTTTCGATAATATTCCTTCACTTTATATTGCCGACGGTCATCATCGGACGGCTGCAGCAGTTGCAGTTGGAAATGAAAAAAAACAATCGAATCCTTCTCATACAGGGAATGAAGAATATAATTACTTTATGGCTGTTTGTTTTCCTGAGAATCAATTAAGAATTATGGATTATAATCGTGTGGTAAAAGATTTGAATCATTTGACTGATGAAGAATTCTTAAAAAAAATTTCAGAATATTTTCTGGTTGAAAAAAAAGGAAAAGAAATTTATCAGCCAAATAAATTACATAATTTTTCGTTATACTTAGAAGGCAACTGGTATTCTCTGACAGCTAAAGAAGGAACTTATAATGATGCTGATCCAATTGAAGGATTGGATGTTACGGTGTTGTCCCATTATATTCTGGATAATATTTTGGATATTAAAGATTTGCGTACCGACAAACGAATTGATTTTGTAGGAGGAATTCGAGGCTTAGGAGAACTAAAAAAATTGGTCGACAGTGGAAAAATGAAAGCAGCATTTGCCTTGTATCCAGTATCGATGAAACAATTAATAGCAATAGCCGACTCAGGAAATATCATGCCTCCCAAAACTACTTGGTTTGAGCCCAAATTACGCTCTGGATTAGTAATTCATGAGTTGGAATGACTTAATGAAAATTTATAAATTTCACTTTTCTCGCTTTTTAAATATTATTCATGCGTTTTAGAATTTTCAGCGTCATATTGATTCTTTTAGCTTTTCTCTTACTGGAAGGATGCAATACTGCTTCAAGAATCAAGAAAGCTGATAATCGTTTTGAAATTGGAGAATATTATGCTGCTGGCGAGTTGTATAAACGTTGCTATAGCCAGCTTTCTTCTAAGGATAAACCTATGCGAGCTTATGTGGCTTTTCAGCAAGGTGAATGTTACCGATTGACAAATTATTATCGGGCTGAACAAGCTTTTGCCAATTCCATCAGAAATAATTTTTCCGACAGCATTGTTTTTTTAAGATATGCTCAGCAATTGCACAAAAATAGGAAATATGCAGATGCTTTGAAATATTATAAAATATATCTTCAGAAAGATTCTTCCAATATTGTTGCAAAAAATGGGATTTTGGCGATAGATTCTATTGAGCAATGGAAAAATACTCCTACTCGTTATCAAATAAATTATGAAAAACAATTTAATGAACGAAAGTCTTCTTCTTTCAGCCCTTCTTTTATGAACTCTTCAAATGATGTGCTGGCGTTTACTTCTACTCGTCCGATGAATAAAAAAGCTCCTCCTAAAGCCGATCCTATTACTGGCTTACCTAAAAATAATTTATTAATAGTAAAAAAGAATGCGATCGGGAAATGGGAAAAACCTGAGTTTATCGAAGGTGAGATTAATACCTTAGATTCCGACGAAGGTGTTTGTTCCTTCAGCTCAGATGGTAAAACTATGTATTTTTCTCGAGCTCAACAATCACAAGAAAAAGATATGGGAGCTGAAATTTATTATTCTAAACGTGCAGGTGGAAGTTGGAGCACACCTCAAAGAATTACTATCTTTAAAGATTCAAGCATTTCAGTAGCTCACCCAGCAATTGCACCCGATGGTGAAACACTTTATTTTGTTTCTGATCATCCTTCTGGTTTTGGAGGAAAAGATATTT
Source organism: Paludibacteraceae bacterium (assembly GCA_018056165.1). Taxonomy (GTDB): domain Bacteria; phylum Bacteroidota; class Bacteroidia; order Bacteroidales; family Paludibacteraceae; genus MVYY01. The sequence goes on from JAGPGD010000004.1 coordinate 3,950, forward strand.
ATCGAGCTGTTTTAGAAAGCGGCGAATGTAAATATGTAGAAAATTTAGGTCCTTCAATTAACACACCAGGAGATGAAATGTTCCCGACAATAAGAATTGATGGAACACTTTATTTTTCTTCAAATGGTCATCCTGGTTTTGGAGGGCTCGATATTTTTAAAGCTGTACAAAACAAAGATGGTATGTGGCAAATAAAAAACATGGGGATGCCAGTCAATTCTTCTTCAGACGATTTCGGAATTACTTTTGAAGGAAATGCCGAACGAGGTTATTTTTCTTCAAACAGAAATGAAAATCGCGGTTATGACGCCATTTGGAGTTTTGAATTACCAGAAATAATTTATTTATTGGAAGGAAAAGTAGTTGATGAAAACGGACAGCCTGTCCCAGATGCAAAAATTAGAATTGTAAGTAATACAGGAGTCAATGCTTATACACAAACTAAAAAAGACGGTTCGTATCGTTTTAAATTGGAAAAAGATGCAGAGTATGTTATGCTGGCTTCTGCACGAGGATACCTAAATCAGCAAAATAAATTGTCAACTATGGGTGTTCAAGAAAGTAAAACATATCACGTTGATTTTAAATTATATCCAATTAATAAACCCATTAAAATTGAAAATATTTTTTATGAATTTGGGAAATGGGATTTGACACCCGCTTCTGAAAAAGCCTTGCAAGAATTAGTGCAAGTATTAAAAGATAATCCAAACATTACTATTGAATTAAGTTCTCATACTGATTATGTGGGAGATAATCAATTCAATAAAATTCTTTCAGAAAAAAGAGCTCAATCTGTTGTTGATTATTTAATTAAGCATGGAATAGAAAAAGAACGATTAACAGCAGTAGGTTATGGAGAAGAACAACCCGTTGTAGTAGACGAAAATTTGGTTCAAAAATATCCATTTTTAAAACTTGGGCAACCTTTAACTGAAAGTTATATTTTGACTTTGACACCTGAGCAACAGGAAATTGCCAATCAAATCAATCGACGAACAGAATTCAAAGTGCTTAAAACAACCTATAATTTATATTGATAAAAATAAAATATTTATTTCTTGAAAAAATGAAACAATATTTACATTTATTGAATAAAGTACTTACTGAAGGGGTTTACAAAGAAGATCGAACCGGAGTAGGAACTATCAGCATTTTTGGACATCAAATGCGTTTTTTGTTAGAGGAAGGTTTTCCTTGCCTCACTACCAAAAAATTACATTTAAAATCTATTATTTATGAATTACTCTGGTTTTTAAAAGGAGACACCAATGTGAAATATCTGCAAGAAAATGGCGTGACTATCTGGGATGAATGGGCAGATAAAAATGGAGATTTAGGTCCCATTTATGGCTACCAATGGCGTTCATGGCCTGATTATAATGGCGGATTTATCGATCAAATTTCAGAAGCAGTTAATACAATAAAAAATAACCCCAATTCTCGGAGAATAGTTATAAGTGCCTGGAATGTGGCTCAACTTCCTCAAATGAAATTACCACCCTGTCATATACTTTTTCAATTTTATGTGGTGAATGGCACTTTAAGCTTGCAACTTTACCAGCGAAGTGCTGATATTTTTCTGGGAGTGCCTTTTAATATTGCTTCTTATTCATTATTATTAATGATGATGGCACAGGTTACAGGTTTGAAAGCAGGTGAATTTATTCATACTTTAGGTGATGCCCATATTTATCTGAATCATCTGGATCAAGTAAAATTACAATTAACTCGTATTCCTCGTCCTTTGCCCACTATGAAGATCAATCCTGATGTTAAAGATATTTTTTCGTTTCAATATTCTGATTTTGAACTTATTAATTATGATCCTTACCCTCCCATTAAAGGTGAAGTAGCAGTATAAAAAAGAATTGATTAATTTCTTTCCAGAAAAATCAAAAAACAATTTTTTTATAAACGTTGAGAACTTTCATATTTTTTAGTAACTTTGAAAAATTGTCTTAACGCTTATTAACATTTAAAGTGATGCATCATGCCTAAAATTTCAATCATTGCTGCTGTTGCTGACAATTATGCAATTGGAAATTTGAATAAACTTCCATGGCATTTGCCAGCAGATTTGAAATATTTTAAACAGCTTACTACAGGTCATCCTATCATTATGGGAAAACGCACATTTGATAATTTGCCAAATGGACCGCTTCCAAATAGAAAAAACATTGTTTTGACTTCTGTTATCTCCGAAGGAATCACAAAAGGATATGTAGAAGCTAATTCATTGGAAGAAGCTCTTGAGATATGCAAAAATGATGATGAAGTATTTATTATTGGTGGCGTTTCAGTATTTAAACAAGCCATTGATATCGCTGACAGAATGTACATTACGTGGGTACATGAAAATTTTAAGGCAGATGCCTTTTTCCCAGAAATTAATTTTGACGAATGGGAAGAAATATCCAGAGAAGATCACCCCGCTGATGATAAAAACCCTTACGCTTATACTTTCTCTGTTTACGAACGAAAAAAAAGAAAATAATAAGATTTTCCCTTTTTATCCTATGCGTGATGGTTTTTTAATTTTAATGTAGCTGGAGAAAACTAAAAATCAACTAATGTAAAATGAGTATTAAACATTAGTTGATTGATATTCTGATTTTTTTACTTCTTTTGGATTTTCTTTTGTTTGTTTTTCAAGATTATTCTGCATTGAGCAGGAGCCGTTAAATATTGCATTTGGCTCTACTACCAACACTTTAGTTTTTACATCCCCCTTAACAATGGCTGTTTCTCGGAGAGTCAAAGTATCAAAAACAATAAGTTCTCCTTCCACTTTACCTAAAATTTCGGTATTGCTACAAGTAATAGAACCTTTCATAAAACCTTTTTGCCCAATAATTACTTTCCCTTTGCAAGTAATTTTTCCTTCTACTTCACCATCGATTCTAAAATCATTATCAGCAATGATTTCTCCAATAATTTTACTCCCGTTTGTTAACGAATTGTAAATAATACCTGAATTCTGAACAACTTCTTTTGCCATGATTATATAATAAATTTTTTCTTTCAAAATTACACCATTTTTTTAGAAAAAAATTAATACTTTCCCAAATTATTTCTTTTTCTGAATGAAATAATAGTTTTTTAAAAATCTAAAATCACAACGAAAAAATTGAGTCTAAAAAAATGAGCCTACTCTTAAAAACCTATTTTGTAATTATTTCTTAAATTTAATATTGATATTCACAACTTACAACTTACAAATTACAAAACTATCAAACTAATGTTCATAAAAAAGACTGATATAGGCAAAGATAATATATTTTCTACTATCCAACAATAAAAAAGTTTATTGAATTGTTGATGATTCTTTATTATTTTTTACTCCAAAAATTACCAAGAAGCAATTAATTTATTTAAAATATTGATTTAATTTTGTTGTTATTCTTGTTAAGTGATACTTTTGTAAGATAAAATTTGCTTAAGAAATTTTATTTTTAATTTTTTAAAATTATGGATAATAACAACATAAATTGGAAAGAAGCTGCTCTAAAAGCTTCTCATACACTTCATTTTGTAAATGATAAAACCATTCGTGATGTTTTATTGGAACTGGCAGAGGAAACCTTAAAACAAAAAAAGGAAATCTTATCAGCCAACCAAAAAGACCTGTCGGCAATGGATCGGACTAATCCAATGTATGACAGGCTTTTATTAGATGAACAGCGTCTTGAAAATATTGCTACAGATATTCGTAATGTAGCAGCATTACCTTCTCCACTTGGAAAAATTTTAATGGAAACAATTCGTCCTAATGGGATGAAAATTTCAAAAGTAACAGTGCCCTTTGGTGTGATTGGAATCATTTACGAAGCCCGTCCCAATGTTACATTTGATGTTTTTTCACTTTGTCTTAAATCAGGAAACGTCTGTGTATTAAAAGGTGGCACAGATGCATATCATTCCAACGAAGCAATAGTAAAAATTATTCGTTCCGTACTGCAAAAATTTGATCTGGATAATCATATTGTTACCTTGCTTCCTGCCGGGCGTGAAACCACCAGTGAACTGCTGAATGCAGTAGGATATGTAGATTTAATTATTCCGCGGGGTGGAAAAGGGTTGATCGAATTTACTCGCGAACATTCCAAAATTCCAGTAATAGAAACAGGTGCAGGTGTTTGTCATACTTATTTTGATGAATTTGGCGAAGTAGAAAAAGGAAGTAAAATTATTTTTAATGCTAAAACCCGTCGAGTTAGCGTTTGTAATGCTCTCGACTGCCTTATTATTCATGAAAGGCGACTGAACGATCTCCCTAGTCTATGTCAAAAATTAGCAGAAAAAAATGTGATTATTTATGCAGATGCAAAAGCTTACACTTTTTTGGTAGGCAAATATCCTATCTCTTTGTTGCAAAAAGCTACTGAGGAAAGTTTTGGTACTGAATTTCTGGATTACAAAATGGCTGTTAAAACGGTAGAATCCATTCAGGAAGCTATTCAGCATATTTCAACATATGGTTCAAAGCATAGTGAATGTGTAATAAGCGAAAATAAAGAAAATATAGCTCTTTTTGACACAATGGTTGATGCAGCTTGTGTTTATACCAATGTTTCTACAGCTTTTACTGATGGAGCTCAATTTGGATTGGGAGCAGAAATTGGCATCAGCACTCAGAAAATGCATGCCCGTGGTCCAATGGCTTTAAATGAACTATGCACTTACAAGTGGATCATTAAAGGAAACGGTCAAACACGAGAATAAAAAAATTGTTTTTAATTTATAGAGGTAAACTATAATTAATTAAAAGAAAAAACTTTTTTATCAACGGCTATAAAAAAAATTAACAAAGTACTGATAATCAAAAAATTAATGTGATATACTTTATAAACAAAAAATAATTCTACTGGTTTTGATCACAATAAATCAAAAGAAATTTTAATCGAATATTATTAAAAAAATTCTTAACGATAATTTGGGATTATTCAAATTACTTATTTCAAAACCATGACAGGAATAAAAGTACATAAAAAACCAACTACGAAGCCTGCCAGAGTTTGCATTGGGGTATGGGCTTTCACTCCAATACGGGCTATTGCTGAAAGGCAAGAAATAAATAAAACCAGAATAAACAACCAAACAGGATTTATCGCAAATCGATAACAAATTCCAAAGACTCCGCCCGTAAAGCCTCCCATGCTAGTTAAATGGGCACTAATTTTCCATTTTGTATTTATAAAAGTAATGATAATAATAGAAAGTGCTGAGCCAAAGCCAATACTGGCAATAAAAAGTGGCAATCGCATAGTTCTCAATAAGAACAAACCCCAAAAGAGATAAGCCAAAAAAGAAAACAAATAAGGCAAAGTACGCTCCTCACGATTAGAAATAAAAAGATTGCTAATTTGCTTTTTAAAATACATAATTAATACTGGAATAGAAGGAAGTAGAGCAGTAAATAAAAATGTTCCACCCACTGCATAAGCTTTCCAATAAAAAGGAAAATTATTTGCAAAAAGTGGAATCTGCATCATTAGTAACATTCCATAGGTAGGTAATAAAATAGGCTGAAATAAAATGGAAATTATTTTATAAAAAGTTTTCATTTCAAAAAATTTATCTTGTAAAAATTCAGTTTATTAAAAAATTACTGTAATAACTTGTATTACACACATTTAACTTTTAACTCTTAACTTCAAACTCAGAATTCCAACCTCGCATCTCAAACCTCATATCTCGACTATATTTGTTTACGAAGTCGGGCAACTGGAATATTGAGTTGATCTCTGTATTTTGCCACCGTTCTTCGAGCAATATTATAACCTTTTTCTTTCAATACTTCTACTAATTTTTCGTCATTCAACGGTTTGCTTTTATCTTCATTTTCAATACATTCCAAGAGAATTTTCTTTATTTCACGTGTTGAAATTTCTTCTCCAGATTCGTTGGTCATCGATTCAGAAAAAAAATATTTTATTGGAAAAATCCCGAAATCGGTTTGAATATATTTGCTGTTGCTAACACGTGAAATGGTTGAAATATCATATCCTGTGCGTTCAGCAATATCTTTGAGAATCATAGGCTTTAAGTATCTTTCATCTCCTTCAATAAAAAAATCTTTCTGATATTCCACAATTGCCGACATGGTTGTCAATAATGTTTGTTGACGCTGCTTAACAGCATCAATAAACCATCGAGCAGAATCAATTTTTTGCTTTACAAACATCAAAGCTTCTTTCATTTGAGGAGTCTGATTCCGTTTGTTTGCCATATAATCCTGAAACATTGAATTGTACGTACTATTAATCCGTAACTCAGGAATATTGCTATTGTTTAAATGCACATAAAGGTCCCCATCCTTGTTTTCCAGAATAAAATCAGGCACTACTGTAGTCATGGATTTCTCTAGCACACTACCGCTCCAGGCACTTCCAGGCTTCGGATTAAGTTTTATTATTTCATTCATTGCCTTTTTTAGCTTTTCCTCATCAATTTCCAGCCCTTTGATTAATTTTTCAAAATGTTTTCTTGTGAATTCTTCAAAATACTCTTTTACAATACGTTTGGCAATCTCAATTTCAGGCGTAAAAGGTTTACGTTCTAACTGAAGCAGCAAACATTCTTGTAAATCGTAAGCTCCCACCCCTGGAGGATCAAGCTGCTGAATGATTTTGATAATTTTCCTGATTTCTCCTTCATTTGTTTCAATATTCAACTGAAAAGCCAAATCATCAATAAGTGCTTCAGTCTTTCTACGTAAATATCCTTCTTCATCTATATTTCCTATAATAAATTCGGCAATAATTTTTTCTTTCTCTGTAAGAGGAATTAGGTTCAATTGATCCATCAAATAATCATGAAAAGTCATGCCCGCAGAAAAAGGAATTTCCTCATATTTGTCATCTTTTGAAGTATTATTAATTCTAAGTTTATAATCAGGAATTTCATCTTCATCAAGATATTCTTCAAAATCAATCTCATCATTGACTTCCTCATCAATTTTTTCTTCTTCAAAATCGTCAGAAAGTTCTTCTTTTTCGAGCTCGGGTTCCGGACTTTCCTCCAGAACTGGATTTTCTTCCAATTCCTGGCGTATTCGTTCTTCTAACTCTAAAGTAGTCACTTCGAGCAGTTTTATCTCTTGAATTTGGGCAGGCGAAAGTTTCTGTTGTAATTTTTGTTGTAATTGTTGTTTTAACATCAGTAAAATAATAAGTATTTTATGCAAAGATAAAAGTTTTTTGCAAATAAGTTTATTACATAAACATTTGTGAAAGTTAAAATATCTGATATTTTTTTAATTTCTAAATCATTTTGGGAATTTGAAATAGCTTTTGAAATTAATTTTTTTAATCCACGAAAAAACATACTTTTTGAAATTTTAATGATTTATTCAAATAATATTATGAGAACATTTTGTTACTTTGCATCAGAAAAAAATGATTTTCAAAATCTTTCTAAATTAATTAAAATTTAAAAAATATGAGTAGAATTGAAAAAATTATTGCCCGTGAAATATTGGATTCAAGAGGCAATCCGACAGTTGAAGTAGATGTAACATTGGAATGTGGTGTAATGGGACGTGCTGCTGTTCCTTCAGGGGCTTCAACAGGCGAAAATGAAGCTATTGAATTACGCGATGGTGACAAAAATCGCTATTCTGGGAAAGGTGTATTAAAAGCCGTTGCAAATGTGAATGATATTATCGCTCCAGCATTAATCGGCATGTGCTCATTAGAGCAACGAACAATTGATAAAAAAATGATTGCTCTGGATGGTACAAAAACGAAATCAAAGTTAGGCGCCAATGCTATTTTGGGAGTTTCTTTAGCCGTTGCAAAAGCTGCTGCCGCTTATCTTGATGTTCCTTTGTATCGTTATATTGGTGGAACAAATACTTATGTTTTGCCTGTCCCCATGATGAACATTATCAATGGTGGTTCTCATTCTGATGCCCCCATAGCTTTTCAGGAATTCATGATTCGTCCGGTAGGTGCTCCTACCTTCCGCGAAGGGCTTCGAATGGGCGCTGAAGTTTTTCATTCATTGAAAAAAGTCTTGCAAGAAAGAAATTTGAGTACTGCTGTAGGTGACGAAGGTGGTTTTGCTCCTACTTTAAAGGGAATTGAAGATGCTATTGAATCAATATTGACTGCCATTAAAAAAGCTGGTTATAAGCCAGGAAAAGATGTGATGATTGGGCTTGATTGTGCTTCTTCTGAATTTTATGAAAATGGTATTTATAATTATTCTAAATTTGAAGGGCCCAATGGTGCAAAACGCACTTCAGCTCAACAAGTTGAATATCTGACAGAATTGGTCAACAAATATCCTATTGATTCTATAGAAGATGGGATGAGCGAAAATGACTGGGAAGGTTGGAAACTTTTAACAGAAAAGTTAGGCAAAAAAATTCAATTAGTTGGTGATGATGTATTTGTAACCAATGTTGAATTCTTGAAAAAAGGCATTGAAATGGGTTGTGCAAATTCCATTTTAATTAAGGTAAATCAAATTGGCACTTTAAGTGAGACGCTTGATGCTGTTGAAATGGCACATCGTGCTGGATATACATCCGTCATTTCACATCGTTCAGGCGAAACAGAAGATTCTACAATAGCTGATATTGCAGTAGCAACCAATTCAGGACAAATCAAAACTGGTTCATTAAGTCGTTCTGACCGTATGGCTAAATATAATCAGTTGTTGCGTATCGAAGAAGAGCTTGGGGAAATTGCAATGTATGGTTATAAAAAATAAGAAAAATTGTCATTCTCCTGTCAATTTTTTGAGAAGAGCCACTGTAATAAGTGGTTCTTTTTTATAAAGCTCTTCTTAGCTTTTGTAAATTTTTGAAAAATCCACTATTATGTTAATATCAATCAAAGAACGAATTTATCAGTTAATTTTAAACAAATCTATATCAAAACTGTTATTATAAAACATAAATTTATTTAAACACAAATGTTCATTATCAATTTTAGGTATTATTTTTGTTTGTAAATCATAAAAATTTATTATATTAAAAATAACTTTAAAAAAACAACAAATGAAGACAACAAAAAAAGCGAAAGCAGTTGGTTTGATGTTTTTGATTATTATTGTGAGTGTAGCTTCCAGTCTTATTACGAGTTATTTTACAAATAAAAACAAGAACAATAATTTTAATCAGAATCTTCAAGTTCCTGCTGCGTATGCAAAATTTGCTGAAGTATCCAGTGCTGGAGAAACGGATTTCACAGTAGCTGCAGAACTTTGTGTACATTCAGTGGTTCACGTTAAAACAAAATCAAAAGCTCAATTATCCTTCAGTCCTGATCCTTTTTTTGAATTCTTTTTTGGAACACCAAGACTCTATCAAGAGCCCCCTGTTATTGAAGGCTCAGGTTCAGGAGTAATTATTACAAATGATGGTTATATAGTTACAAACAATCATGTCATTGACCGTGCTAATCAAATTGAAGTAACGTTAAATGACAAAAGAACTTTTGATGCAAAAGTAGTAGGGACAGATCCGAATACTGATCTTGCCTTGATAAAAATAGATGCTGACAATTTACCGATTATTCCCTTTGGAAATTCTGATTCACTGAAAGTAGGTGAATGGGTACTGGCAATTGGCAATCCTTTTAATCTTACTTCTACTGTTACAGCAGGAATTGTCAGTGCAAAAGCCCGTAATATCAATATTATCAATTCCAAAATGAGAATTGAATCATTTATTCAGACCGACGCAGCTGTCAATCCAGGAAACAGTGGCGGAGCCCTTGTAAATACTAAAGGACAGTTAGTAGGAATTAATACCGCCATTGCATCACAAACAGGTTCTTATGCTGGTTATGCTTTTGCTATTCCAACCAGCATTGTGAAAAAAGTGGTTTCAGATCTTCGTCAATATGGAGTAGTTCAAAGAGCAGTATTAGGTGTAGAAATTACTGACATTACTGCACAATTAGCAAAAGAAAAAGATTTAAAAACTTTGGAAGGAGCTTATGTAGCTAATGTAAATCCAGGAAGTGCTGCAGAAAAAGCAGGAATTAAGGAAGGGGATGTGATTATCAATGTCAATGGAGTAAATGTAAAATCGGTTGCAGAACTTCAGGAACAAATTGGACGCTATAAACCGGGCGATAAAATTTCTGTTACAGTGATGCGTAAAAATGAAAAACTGAAATTTGACAATGTAGAATTAAAAAATGCACAAGGAATTTCAAGTGTTGTTTCTGCTGATAAAATAAATGTCGAAAAAATTTTAGGTGCTACCTTCAAAGAAGTTCCAGCTTCTCTAAAGAAAAAATTGGATATTAATTATGGTATGCAAGTAGTTTCACTTACTAAAGGTAAATTACTTCAAAATGGTGTAAAAGTAGGATATATTATTTTGAAAATAAACAATCAAACTATTCGAAAAATAGAAGACATACAGAGTGCTGTAACAGCAGCCTTGAATAGTGAAGAAAAAGTTCTTTTCCTCAGCGGCATTTATCCCGATGGGAAAATTACCTATTATGCTATTAATTTGGAAAACGATTAAAAAGACCTTTATCGTTTCATAAATTGAATAAAGGATGAACTTTATACCCAATTTTTAAAAAACTTAAAGTTCATCCTTTAGCGTTTTAAATAATTCCTAAATAATTCTTAAATAATCCCTGAAAAATAATCCTATTAGAACAATTTCGTTTTTAAAATGTTATTTATATCGAATTTTAATATTAAAGAAAAAAATATTAATTTTGCACCCTAATTTTTTGAAGAAAATGAGACAATTAAAAATTACTAAATCCATAACAAATCGCGAAAGCGCATCTCTTGATAAATACCTTCAAGAAATTGGTAGAGAAGATCTTATAACCGTTGAGGAAGAAGTAGAATTAGCTCAACGTATTCACAAAGGAGATAGAGTTGCGTTAGAGAAACTTACCCGTGCTAATTTACGTTTTGTGGTTTCTGTCGCCAAACAATATCAAAATCAGGGATTAAGTTTGCCTGATTTGATCAATGAAGGAAATTTAGGACTTATTAAAGCAGCCGAAAAATTCGACGAAACACGGGGTTTCAAATTCATTTCCTATGCCGTATGGTGGATCAGGCAATCCATTTTACAAGCTTTGGCGGAACAATCTCGTATTGTACGACTGCCATTGAATCAGGTAGGTTCGTTAAATAAAATTAATAAAGCCCTTTCAAAATTCGAGCAAGAAAATGAACGTACCCCTTCTCCTGAAGAATTAGCCGAAGAATTAGATATTCCGGTAGATAAAATTGCTGATACGATGAAAGTATCGGGACGTCATATTTCTATGGATGCTCCATTTGTGGAAGGAGAAGAAAACACCTTACTGGATGTAATGGTAAATGAAGATTCACCTGATACCGACCATATTCTAATCAATGAATCCTTATCACAAGAAATTGAAAGAGCTTTGTCTACCTTGTCTGAAAGAGAACATCAAATTATTAAAAAGTTTTTTGGATTAGGAGTTCCTGCAATGACACTTGAAGAAATAGGCGATGAGTTAGGTTTGACACGCGAACGAGTTCGTCAAATCAAAGAAAAAGCTATCCGACGACTACGAACAAGTTCAAAAAGTAAATCATTAAAAAGTTATTTAGGATAATTTCTTTTTATTCAAATGATAAAAAACCGTTCTATATAAGTTATGAACGGTTTTTTTATTATTTACTTTCTTCCCTTTTCAGATAATGCCTCGTGAAATTCTCCCATAAAATACCCGTCAATACTCAAATGAAAATTGTAACTTTGTAACCTATTATTAAATCTTCTTGCATAAAAGATGAAAAAGAGAATTTTTTTAGTCGTTTACCTTTTTATTTGTTTCTTTATCGTTGGTTTCGCTCAACGTCCTTTTAGCTTCGCATTATTAACCGATTTGCATATTTCTGCAACCAATCCTCAAGCTTCAGAAGACCTTCAAATGGTAATTGATGAAATCAATACCAACGATCAGATTGAATTCGTCCTTGTGTCAGGCGATATTACCAATTATGGAGATAAATTATCGCTTGAAATGGCTAAACGAATTTTAGATCAACTCAAAAATCCATATTACATTGTGCCAGGCAATCATGAAATGAAATGGAGTGAATCTGGAGCAACCGATTTTGCTAAAATTTTTGGTGATGATAAATTTTCTTTTACTTATAACGATTGTTATTTTATTGGTTTGGCAACGGGACCCATTATCAAAATGGGCGATGGACACGTAGCACCCCAAGATATTGAATGGACAAAAAAACAATTAAAGAAAATTGGTAAAAATAGCCCCATATTTGTAGTAACTCATTATCCACTTTTAAATGGCGATGTTGACAATTGGTATGAAGTAACCGATGTTATTCGTCGCTATAATGTTCAAGCAGTATTGGGAGGACATTATCATCGAAATGTTTTTTTGAATTATGATGAAATTCCAGGTATTATTCATCGTTCCATTTTAAGAGGAAATGAGCCAAAAGGCGGCTATTCAATTTTAAATGTGAGTGATTCTATTTATGTTTATGAAAAGATAATTGGTAAAACTGTCCGTAAATGGTTAAGTTTACCATTCGGCAAAAAACATTACCCAAAGCCAAATTTATCTCTTCGTCCTTCCTTTGCCGTAAATCAATTATATCCAAACGTAAAAGAAAAATGGAGAAAAAACACACTGGCTGCAATTTACACCACTCCAGCAATTTCTGAAAATTATATTTACTATGGTGATGATAAAGGTTATTTTTACTGTATTTTTGCAAATAATGGAAATTTAAAATGGAAATTTAAAACTGGCAACAGAATTATTTCTTCGCCTACTGTTCAAAATGGGAAAGTAGTTTTTGGCTCATGCGATGGAAATATCTATTGTTTGAATACTCAAAATGGAAATTTAATCTGGAAATTTGAAACAGCAAATGCTGTTCTGGGATGTCCGTATATTCAAAATGATACTGTACTTATGGGAGGAAGTGATGGATATTTTAGAGCTTTAAATTTACATACAGGTAATTTAATCTGGCAATATGAAGGAATAAAAAATTATATAGAAACTCGCCCCGTCGTTGCTAATGGAAAAGTTTATTTTGGTGCGTGGGATACTTATTTTTATGCATTACATCTTGAAGATGGCAGTTTAGCTTGGAAATGGAATAACGGCAATTCAAATATTTTTTATTCTCCAGCAGCAGTTTTGCCGGCATATTCATTCAACAAAATATTTATTACCGCTCCGGATCGTTTCTGGACATCATTGGATGCAGAAACAGGAAAAGTTGTTTGGCGAACCAATCAACATGAAGTACGAGAAACAATTGGAATTTCTGAAGATAAAAATACCGTTTACAGTCGAGCTATGAACGACAGTGTGTTTGCTGTCGATGTACAAACAAATTATCCGAAAATAATCTGGAAAACCAATGCTCAATTTGGGTATGATCATAATCCCAGCATGCTTATTGAACGAAATGGAATAATTGTTTTTGGAACAAAAAATGGTTTGTTGGTAGGAATAAACGCAAAAGATGGTTCTGTAAGCTGGAAACACAAAATTGGCAATTCTATTATCAATACTGTTTCTTTTATTTCAAATAACGAATTTATTATTACCACAACAGAAGGCGTAATAGCAAGGATAAAATTTTAACAAAATGAAACTTTCTCAAATTGCAACGGTTCTTAATGCAAAAGTCAAAAAGAATATTCCAGATGTTGAAATTAATTGGTTGTTAACTGATAGCCGAACAGTTTCTTTCCCAAGTGAAAGTCTTTTTTTTGCTATCAAAACACAAAGAAATGATGGACATAAATATATTGGTGAACTTTATGAGCAAAATGTTTATTATTTTGTGGTGAGTGAAATGCGGCCAGAATTTAATAGTTATGAAAAGGCAGTTTTCTTTTTCGTGAAAGACACTCTTGAAGCTTTGCAACGACTGGCAGCTTTTCACCGAAATTCCTTTCAAATTCCTGTGATTGGCATTACCGGAAGCAATGGCAAGACCGTTGTAAAAGAATGGCTCTATCAATTGCTTCGTTTTGATTATCATATCACGCGTTCTCCACGAAGTTATAATTCGCAAATTGGCGTTCCGCTTTCAGTTTGGGCATTGAATGAAAATACACAATTAGGAATATTTGAAGCCGGCATTTCTCAACCTCACGAGATGGAACGTTTAGAGCCGATTATTCGACCTACCATTGGCATTTTTACTAATTTGGGTGAAGCTCATCAGGAAAACTTTTCCAGCTTGAAACAAAAATGTGAAGAGAAACTCAAACTTTTTACTCATACAGAAGTCTTGATTTATTGTTGTGATAACAAACTTGTGGACATTACCATTGCTCAATCCAATTTTAAAGGGAAATTGTTTTCCTGGGGAAAAAATGAAAAAGCTGTAGTCAGGATTTTAAGCATTGAAAAACAATCAAATACAACAGAAATTAGTTTAAAATATCAAAATCATGAAGATAGTTTTACGATTCCTTTTATTGATGATGCTTCCATTGAAAATGGTTTGCAATGCATCAGTTTGATGTTGTATTTAAACTATGATGTGGAAACAATAAAAAAACGGGTTTTGCAATTGGAACCAGTAGAAATGCGGCTAGAAGTAAAACAAGGAATTCATAACTGTTTGATTATCAATGACACTTATAATTCAGACCTCAATTCTTTGACCATTGCGCTCGATTTTTTAAATCAACAAGCAGCTTCCAAAGATTTATTGCGAACCCTTATTCTTTCTGATATTTTGCAAAGTGGACATTCTTCAGAAGAATTATACAAAACAGTAGCTTTTCTGGTGAAAAGTAAAAATATCCAGCAAATGATCGGCATTGGTTCAGAAATTTCCAAATATGCTGACGAATTTAATTTTGAGGATAAAAATTTCTTTGAAACGACGGAAGATTTTTTAAAATCTTCTTTGATTCATACTTTTCAGGATAAAATTATTCTTCTCAAAGGTTCTCGTAAATTTCAATTTGAAAAAATTCTGGAAAGGTTAGAATTAGTAGCTTATGAAACAACGTTGGAAGTAAATTTGAATGCCTTGATTGAAAATTTCAATTATTTTCGGTCAAAACTTTTACCTGAAACAAAAATTATGAGTATGGTAAAAGCTTTCGCTTATGGAAGCGGTTCAGAGGAAGTGGCAAGAGTTTTACAGCATCATCATTGTGATTATCTTGCTGTAGCTGTTGCTGACGAAGGTGCAGAATTAAGAGAAGAAGGCATCAGAATTCCTATCGTTGTAATGAATCCAGAAAAAGGAAGTTTCAGAATGATTCTGGATTATCAATTAGAACCTGAAATTTATAGTTTTCGTATATTGGAATCTTTTTTAACCGCTACAGAGAAATTAGGTATTGTGGATTATCCGATTCATATTAAAATTGACAGTGGCATGCACCGATTGGGATTCGATCCTTCTGAAATTGATAAATTAATTTCTATTCTGAAAAATCAGAATCAATTGAAAGTTCGTTCGGTTTTTTCTCATCTAGCAGCTTCTGATGAACCTCAATTTGACGATTTCACGAGAAAACAAGTAGAAACTTTTTCTGCTTGTGCTGATAAGTTCTCAGCAGCTTTTTCACATCATATTTTGCGTCACATATTGAATTCTGCTGGAATTGAACGTTTCCCAGAATATCAATTTGATATGGTACGACTTGGAATTGGACACTATGGTATTAGTTCTTTACCAAATATTAAGCTAAGGCAAGTTTGCTCGTTAAAAACAATTATATTACAAATTAAAAACGTCAAAAAAGGAGAAACTATCGGTTATGGAAGAAAAGCTATGATGAAAGAAGATGCTCGAATTGCAGTAATTCCGATTGGTTATGCTGATGGTTTTGATCGTAAATTGGGAAATGGTGTAGGTGAAGTTTTAGTTAATGGTAAAACAGCAAAAGTAGTTGGAAATGTTTGCATGGACTTAACTATGATTGACGTAACCCATCTTGACGTAAAAGAAGGTGATGCTGTAGAAATTTTTGGTGAACATTTACTCATTTCTGAAGTTTCTCAAAAATTAAACACCATTCCTTACGAAGTATTGACACGTGTTTCACGTCGGGTAAAACGGGTGTATATTTATGAATAAATTGAAACGGTTTATCTTCTTTTTCAAGTAAATATGATTTTAACTTTGATTCAACAGGTCGATGCTGCAGACGAATTACTAAAAAGTGCTTCCTATTTGGCTATTCAACTTGAAAAAAAATTAGGAATTTTATTGATAAATGTTCAGGAAAAGGAATGGGTTTCTGAAAAGGAATCACTTTTAAAATCCCGAATTGATTTTTTACATTTGTTTCCACCACCTGTTCAAATTTTTCGAGCTTCAACACCTCAAGAGCTCACTGAAATGTGCGAAAAAGTAGAAGCATCATTTCTTTTCATCCAATTGCTTGATGATTCAAAAAAAAATATTAGTTTCTGGCTTTCTCAATGTCGTGAGTTACGAATACCTTATGTTTTTTTTAAAAATTCATTCCCTTCTCTGGATTTATCAAAAGTAATAGTTCCCATTAATTTTTTAGAAGAAGAAATTGAAAAAGCTCAATTTGCGTCAGCTTTTGGACGCTTTTGTAGAAGTGAAATAAAAATGCTCCTTGCTAATGATTATGGTTCGAAAGCCAGACAAACAGCTGAAAAGATGAAAGAATTGTTTGATAAATTTCAATTAAATTATACACTTATAAAAGGCAATTCTGATAGCTATAAAATAGAAAAAGAAGCTGTACAAGTAGCTATCAATGAAAATGCGGGAATGGTGCTTGTGTCCGCTTCCAGAGAATATGGACTGGATGATATTATTTTTGGACCAAAAGAATTGCACCTGATTAAAAAATCTTCTGTACCTATTTTGTTAGTCAATCCTCGTGGCGATTTGTACGCTCTTTGTAATTAACTTATTTTCAACTATATAGATACTTTCTTAATCAAAAATTTCTAATATTTTTTTGTATTTTTGTATTTGTAACATTAGATTTTTATGCTTAATTTTGAGAAATTTTATCAAATTCATTGACAAACAATGAAAAACAACTTTTTTGGCATTCCTATTTTTTTATTTTCTTTGATTCTTTGTCCCTTGAAGGCAAGTGACAGCGAAACATTTATAACAAAACTGAATGTGCTTGATAATGACTCAAATTATAAATATACTTATATTTACAACAACGGTAAAAAAGTGGTAGAAACCAAATATTTTCAAAGAAACAATAAATGGTTTCGCTATTCTCAGATTGAATGGACATATGATGGAGAAAATTGTACTTCTCAAATTGAAAGAAAATGGGAAAACAAAAAATGGAATCCAACTTATTTCATTGAATACCATTATGAAAATAATCAATTGGTAGAGGAAATTGATTACAAATATGAACAAAATTTACCTCTACCCATTTTTAAAACTCACTTTGAGCACAAAAATTCTAAATTAACTTCAAAGAAAAGCTATCAATTTGAAAATGGTAATTGGCGATTGATACAAGAAATAAATTATCACTATGCCATTGATGAAAAAATAGATTCTATTCGTTTGACTTTTTATATAACTGAAAATGAAAAAGAAGAATTTCTTTATTTATTCAATTATTTATCAAATGGTTCGTTTTCAAGTGTCGTCCTTCAACAAAAAAATGATTCAAATGAATGGATAAATAATGAATTGGTTCAATGGTATTATCAACCTGGCACACAACAAGTTGCAATACTTATCACAAAAAAATGGAATGCTACGTATTCCACATGGGAAAATTATCAAAAAAGTGAATATAAATATTTACAACAACAAACTCTATCTGAAATTCATCAACATTGGGAATTGGCATTCTGGCGAAACGATTTCCGTTACGATTACCTTTATGATAAGAATGGAAATTTAGAAAAAAAAATTCTTTCCTTGCCAATTTATGAAAAATGGCGTCCTGCTATTAATATCTTCTATGATAATTATACCAAAAAAATGTCCCATGTAATAAAAGCCCAATATGATTTCTGGGGTGGAGAAGTAAATGAACCCGTTACTTCTTATATTCCTTTTTTGTTCAATGATGAATGGACAATAAAAAAAGCTCAGTATATAGAAATTGATTATGATGATTTTATTGATAGCACAGATACAATTACCAATAAAAATAATAATATCATTAAAAATAATATCTTTATTTACCCTAATCCTTCGGAAGGAATATATTATCTAAATCATTCGGGTGCTGAAATTCAATCTTGGACAGTTACTGCTTTAAATGGACAAATGATTATTTCTCAAAAACAACCTTCTTCTTCTGTAATTGATTTGACAGACTGTCCTCAAGGAATTTATATTCTTAAAGTGCAAACCAGTGATGGACAATTCATTCAAAAAATTATCAAAAAATAGAATTTTGTTTTCAAAAAATGATTCAAAAGATAAATCAAAAATTTAATAAAAATCATTTAATCGTAAAATTTTTTATTATGGTCACAACTTCCATAGCTTCTACTGCTCTGGCAGGCAATCCTTTTTTTGAAACTTACAAAACACCTCATCAAACTATCCCTTTCAACTTAATTAAAAACGAACATTATATTCCTGCTTTTGAAGAAGCTATTCGCCAGCATAATAAAGAGATAGAAACTATTACCAACAATTCAAAGTCGCCTACTTTTAAAAACACTATTGAAGCGTTAGAATATTCTGGGAGATTACTGGACAAAGTCAGTTCACCTTTTTTTAATTTATTAAGTGCCGAAACTAACGATGAACTTCAACAAATAGCCGAAAAAATTTCACCAGAATTAACTGAACATTTTAATTCTATTTATTTAAATGATAAATTGTTCCAGCGGATTAAAATTGTTTATGGACAAAAAGATAAGCTTCCGCTTACTCCTGAACAAAATATGCTATTACAGCAAACCTATGATGCTTTTGTAAAAAATGGAGCAAACCTTTCGGATACAGATAAAGAAATTTTTCGCCAATATACAAAAGAATTAAACCTACTGACCCTTCAATTTGGTCAAAATGTACTGAAAGAAACCAATCAATATCAATTGCTTATCAAGGATAAAAATGTATTAAGCGGTCTACCCGAAGATTTATTAAACACACTGGCTGAAAACGCCAGAAAAGCTGGCAAAGATGGTTGGTTGATTGATTTAAAGCAAACTACTTATACTCCTATGATGAAATATGCCGATCAGCGAGATTTAAGGCGTGAATTATATTTGGCTTATAATACCCGATGCATGAAAGGTGGCGAATATGATAATCAAGAAATAACTAAAAAAATTGTCAATCTTCGCTTGAAAATTGCTCAACTGCTTGGATATTCTACTTATGCGGATTACGTACTTGTTCATAGGATGGCTGAAAACAAGGAAAATGTATATGATCTCTTAAACAAATTGTTAACAGCTTATAAGCCGACCGCCAGAAAAGAATATGAAGAAATTCAAACTTATGCTGATGCAATCGGAGCTTATTTTAAAGTTCAACCGTGGGATTGGAGCTATTATTCAGAAAAATTGAGATCAGAAAAATATCAAATTAATGATGAATTGTTAAAGCCTTATTTTGAATTGGAAAAAGTAAAAAATGGAGTTTTTGGTTTGGCAACGCGGCTTTATGGAATTCATTTTACAAAAAATCCAAAAATTCCTGTTTATCATCCAGAAGTAGAAACTTATGAGGTAACTGATAAAGATGGAAAATTTATAGCAGTTCTTTACACTGATTTTCATCCACGTGAGGGGAAACAAAATGGTGCCTGGATGAGTGAATTCAAAGGGCAATGGAAAAAAAATGGAAAAGATAGTCGCCCACAAATTGTAATTGTTATGAATTTTACTAAACCTACTGCTACCAAACCTGCTTTATTAACTTTTGACGAAGTAACTATTTTGCTACATGAGTTCGGTCATTCATTGCATGGAATGTTGAGCGATTGTACTTATCCTTCTCTTTCAGGTACTAATGTTTATCGGGATTTTGTAGAATTGCCTTCGCAAATTATGGAAAATTGGGCTTTTCAAAAAGAGTTTCTTGATGACTTTGCTGCTCATTATGAAACAAACGAAAAAATTCCTGATGAACTGATCCATAAGATAAAAGAAGCCAAGAATTTTCACGTGGCTTATGCCTGTCTTCGCCAATTGGGATTTGGTTACCTTGATATGGGCTGGCATACTTTATCTACAGATTTTGAAGGGAATGTGGTTCAATTTGAAAAAAACTCTATGATTGATACGCAAATTCTTCCTGATGTACCGAATACTGCCATTAGTCCAACTTTTACCCATATTTTTTCTGGTGGTTATGCAGCAGGCTATTACAGTTATAAATGGGCAGAGGTGCTGGAAGCTGATGCTTTTTCTATGTTTGAAAAAAATGGCATTTTTGATCAAGCTACTGCAAATTCTTTTTTGGAAAATATTTTAAAAAAAGGTGGAACAGAGCATCCTATGATTTTATATAAACGTTTTAGAGGACAAGAACCAACAATTGACGCGTTGTTACAACGAAATGGCATTGTGACGAATAATTAAAGAATTCAAGAAAATTGTTTTTATGTTTTGAAAAAGAATTTTTACTTGTTAAATTTTTTAAAGATTGTTCGTAAATTTATTATAAATCAATCATTTAAAAATGAAAAAAATCATATTTATGTTTTTTCTTACAGGCTTTTTATGTTCCTGTCACAAGGTTGCCCATTATTCTTCTTATGATGAATATCCTGTTTACAATGGTTCTGATTTAGAATTAACTTACACTCCACAAGCTTCATTTTTCAGGGTATGGGCACCGACTGCTTCACATGTAAAATTATTACTTTATGATGATGGTGAAAATGGAAGTGCTTATAAGATTTATGATATGAAACATGCTGAAAATGGCACATGGAAATTAAAGATAAAAAAAGATTTGAAAGGGAAATTTTATACTTTTCAAGTAAACATTAATGACAAATGGTTGGACGAAACGCCAGGCATGTGGGTAAAAGCTACAGGTGTAAATGGTAAACGTGCTGCTATTATTGATTTTTCTGAAACTAATCCAGCAGGCTGGCTAAATGACCAGCGTCCGCCATTGAAAAATCAAGCTGATGCAATGATTTACGAAGTTCATATTAGAGATTTTTCAGTTTCTCCCAATTCAGGCATAAAAAATAAAGGAAAATTTCTGTCATTTACTGAACGCGGCACTAAAAATCAATTTGGCGAAGCAACAGGCATTGATCATCTGAAGGAATTAGGAATTACTCATGTACATTTGTTGCCTGTATTTGATTTTGCATCTATTGATGAAACAAAATTATCTGAAAATAAATACAATTGGGGCTATGATCCGTTAAATTACAATGTTCCAGAAGGAAGTTATTCCTCCAATCCTTATGATCCAACCGTAAGAATTCGTGAATTCAAACAAATGGTACAATCATTGCATCAAGCAGGAATTCGCGTAATTATGGATGTGGTTTACAATCATACTTTTACAGGAGAAAATTCTCACTTGAATCTTCTTGTTCCAGGATATTTTTATCGAATGAATCCCGACAGCACCTGGTCGAATGCTACTGGTTGTGGCAACGAAACCGCTTCTGAACGTCCCATGATGCGGAAATTTATTGTTGAATCGGTCGTTTATTGGGCTACTGAATATCATATTGATGGTTTTCGTTTCGATTTGATGGGCGTTCATGATATTGAAACAATGAATGCCGTGCGTGAAGCACTTGACAGAATCGATCCTTCTATTATTGTTTATGGAGAAGGCTGGACGGCAGGTCCTTCTGTTTATCCAGAATCAAAACGAGCAGTGAAAAAAAATGCAAAATTGCTGGATAGAATTGCCGTTTTCAGTGATGATATTCGAGATGCTTTGACCGGTAGCTGGATGCATCCCGATATTCCTGGCTTTGTGTCAGGAAAAGACAGTCTGGAAGAAAGTGTAAAATTTGGTATTGTTGGAGCAATTTTTCATCCTCAAGTGGATTATACACGACTTATTTATTCAAAAGAACCATATGCCAAAGATCCCATTCAGGTGATAAATTATGTTTCCTGTCATGATGATTTATGTTTGGTTGATAAATTAAAAAAATCTTTACCAAAAGATGCTAGTGAAGAAGAATTAATGAAATTTGATAAACTTGCTCAAACCATTATTTTTACTTCGCAAGGAATTCCATTTATTTATGCCGGTGAAGAAATTTTCCGTAATAAAAAAGGTGTTCATAACACTTATCAATCGCCCGATTCCATTAATCAAATCAATTGGAATTACAAAACTACATATCACGATATTTTTGAATATTATAAAGGATTGATCGCTTTACGGAAGTCTCATCCTGCTTTCAGATTAGGCACAGAACAAAGTGTCCAGGAACATTTGAAATTTATTGATATGAATACACCCAATATCATTGCTTATCAACTTTCAGAGCATGCCAATGGCGATAGCTGGCGTGAAATTCTAGTTATTCTGAATGGTAACAGGAAACCGGTGGAAGTGGAAATTCCCGCAGGTGAATGGAATGTGGTATGTCATGATGGACAGATCAATCTGGCAGGGATTTCGGTCGTGAAAACAACAAATTTTGTAGTGGCAGCTTCTTCAGCAAGTATTTTATATCAAAATTAATCTGTTGACTTAAAAGTAGATGGAAGAAGAAAGATTTTCAGGACTGCCAGAAAATGCTTATCGTGAATTAAAAGATGGTGAACAATATCATCCCATTCTTTCACCTGAAAAAAATTATCCAGAAGTTAATTTTCGTTCTGTGTCTGTTGGTTTGCTAATGGCAATTCTTTTTTCAGCAGCGGCAGCTTATTTAGGTTTGAAAGTTGGACAGGTGTTTGAGGCTGCAATTCCCATTGCCATTATTGCTGTAGGACTTTCCAGTGCTGCAAAACGAAAAAATTCGCTGGGCGAGAATGTTATTATTCAATCCATCGGTGCCAGTTCTGGTGTCATAGTTGCAGGAGCAATTTTTACTTTGCCTGCTTTGTATATTCTTCAAGCAAAATATCCGGAAATCACCGTAAGTTTCATGCAAGTTTTTCTTAGTTCGCTTTTGGGTGGAGTGCTGGGAATTTTGTTTTTAATTCCTTTCAGAAAATATTTTGTGGCTGATATGCATGGAAAATATCCTTTCCCTGAAGCAACTGCTACTACGCAAGTTCTGGTTTCTGGTGAAAAAGGTGGTGATCAGGCAAAACCCTTGATTCATGCTGGCATTATTGGTGGTTTGTACGATTTTCTTATTGCCACTTTTGGAAGTTGGGCTGAAGTTTTTACTTCACGTGTTTTGCCTTTGGGGACGATGCTGGCTGATAAAATTAAACTTGTTTTTAAGGTAAATGTTGGAGCTGCCGTTCTTGGCTTAGGTTATATTGTTGGTTTAAAATATGCTGCTATTATTTGTGCAGGTTCAGCTTTGGTGTGGTTTGTTATTGTCCCAATTCTTCCTTTATTCAATGATAGTTTTTTACACATATTGAATCCTGTTTTTACTGGAAATTTAATTAATGTTCCTCCTGAAATTATTTTTCGTGATTTTGCTCGTCATATTGGCATTGGTGGAATTGCAATGGCAGGCATCATTGGTGTTATCAATTCATGGAGCATCATTAAAAATGCGATTCGTTTAGCTTCAAAAGAATTTAAAAAAAATAAGCCTGTTGAAACAACGGTAAAACGCACGCAACGTGATCTTCCGATGAAAATCATTATTGTTGGAATTGTTGTTACTTTACTGTTGACTTTTGCTTATTTTTATTTTGGTGTCGTAGGCAATTTATTGCAGGCAATAGTTGGCATTTTAGTCATTGGTATCATTACTTTTTTGTTTACTACAGTAGCCGCAAATGCTATTGCCATTGTAGGAACAAATCCTGTTTCTGGAATGACCCTTATGACTTTAATTTTATCGTCAGTGATTCTTGTGGCAGTAGGTTTGAAGGGACCGACCGGCATGATAGCTTCACTTGTTATGGGAGGCGTTGTTTGTACAGCATTATCTATGGCAGGTGGATTTATTACCGATTTAAAAATTGGTTATTGGATTGGGACCACACCAGCTAAACAGGAAACGTGGAAATTTCTTGGCACATTAGTTTCTGCGGCAACAGTTGGCATTGTGATCATGATTTTAAATAAAACTTATGGCTTTACTGGTGAAAAAGCTCTGGTAGCCCCGCAGGCTAATGCAATGGCTGCTGTCATCGAACCGTTGATGTCAGGTGGAGGAGCTCCATGGCTTTTATATGCTTTTGGAGCACTCATTGCTCTTGTCTTGAATTTTTTGAAAGTCCCTGCACTGGCTTTTGCACTCGGAATGTTTATTCCATTTGAATTGAACATTCCATTGTTAATCGGTGGTGGGATTAACTGGCTGGTTTCTACTAGAACAAAAGATAAAAAACTTAATCAGGTTCGTCAGGAAAAAGGTACTTTACTGGCTTCGGGATTTATAGCTGGTGGTGCTTTGATGGGTGTGGTAAGTGCAGCTTTACGTTTTGGTGGATTGGATTTTATCAATAATAAATGGGCTGAAAGTGCTGCAGCGGAATGGTTGGCATTGATAATGTATGCTGTGTTGATTGGCTATTTCATCTGGGATGTCATGCGAATTTCACCAAAAGATAAACAAAAAAATTAATAATTTTGTTATTACGTTTAAAGTTTAAAATTTCATTTTTGAATAATAATAAGAAATTAAAAGTATATGTTTGAATCATTAACAGAAAGATTAGAACGTTCGTTTAAAATTTTAAAAGGCGAAGGAATAATTACTGAAATCAATGTTGCAGAAACGCTCAAGGATGTAAGAAGAGCTTTACTGGATGCTGATGTCAATTATAAAATTGCAAAAACATTTACAGATACCGTTAAAGAAAAAGCACTTGGCCAAGATGTTCTAAAATCATTGAAACCCAGTCAGTTAATGATAAAAATTGTTCATGACGAACTGGCTGAATTGATGGGTGGCACAAGTACAGATATTAATTTAAAAGGTTCGCCAGCAATTATTTTGATGGCAGGTTTACAAGGTTCAGGGAAAACAACTTTTGCAGCTAAATTAGCCAATTTTTTAAAAACAAAACGAGGAAAAAATCCTTTATTGGTAGCTTGCGATGTGTATCGTCCTGCTGCTATTGAACAGTTGAAAGTGTTAGGAGAACAAATACAAGTGCCGGTTTATGCTGAATTAGAAAACAAAAATCCTATTTCTATTGCAGAATCAGCAGTTAAATATGCAAAGCTTCACGGTTACGATGTGCTGATTATAGATACTGCTGGTCGTCTGGCAATTGACGAAATGATGATGACTGAAATTTCTGCCATTAAGCAAGCTATTCAGCCACAAGAAATTTTGTTTGTAGTTGATTCTATGACAGGTCAGGACGCAGTGAACACAGCAAAGGAGTTCAATGATCGACTTGATTTTGATGGCGTCGTGCTGACTAAACTTGATGGTGATACGCGTGGTGGTGCTGCTCTTTCCATACGTTCTGTTGTTAACAAGCCTATAAAATTTGTAAGTACCGGTGAAAAAATGGATGCACTGGACGTTTTCCATCCTGAACGAATGGCTGATAGAATTTTAGGAATGGGCGATATTGTTTCGTTGGTTGAAAGAGCTCAGGAACAATATAATGAAGAAGAAGCACGACGACTGCAGAAGAAAATTGCAAAAAATCAATTTGATTTTAACGATTTTTTGTCACAAATTCATCAAATCAAAAAAATGGGCAATTTCAAGGATCTGGCTTCCATGATTCCAGGAGTGGGGAAAGCTCTCAAAGATGTAGATATTGATGAAAACGCTTTCAAGTCGATTGAAGCTATTATTCAATCTATGACGCCCGAAGAACGTGAAAATCCTTCCTTACTGAATGGAAGTCGTAAACAAAGAATAGCTCGAGGCAGTGGAACAACCATCGTGGAAGTAAATAGGCTTATCAAACAGTTTGACCAAATTAGCAAAATGATGCGAGTGGCAACAGTAGGTTCTAATAAAATGAAAATGAAGAAGAAGAAATAAAAGAATGTTAACGTTTTTTTCTATTAGAAATGTTGTCGGCAAAAAAGATTGAGATTTTTTTATAATGGGTAAAAATTGATAGGTTGTTAAAATTTCTTCACAGAATTTTTGTATTTGTTTATCTCTTATTCTTTAGATGTTTCCCATAATTTTATAAACATTCTTTTCCCGCCTTCAGTGTGGTTATAATTTTCTCTAAAAATGGCATATTAAAGAAATTCCTTAAAATTGACTATCCTCGCCGCAAGAAGCGAGATATTACGCCAATTTTATGGCTTCGCCACCGGAATTTCTAAAAAAATAAAAACAAAAGCTACCCCGACGCAAGCATCGGGGAATTCTTACGATTAAATTACTTGAATTTACGTACTAATACTTTTTAATTACAAACTACTGACTACCAATTCTTAACTTCTTCTCTGCTTCTTCCAGCACTTTTACTACTTCCAAACCCGATTGGCCATCGGCTATTTCTATTTTTTTATCCAGATGATCGACAAAATATTTCAATTCTTCGGTGAGTGGCTGCTTTTGTTCATAAGGAATGATTCTGGTAGGATTTTCAACTTTCACTGGAATTTCCTTTTCAAAATCAATTCGTTTGTCGTAAAATTTAATCTCTTTTTCAGCCGTAGCATCATCAAACGAGACCATTCCCTTGCTACCAATGACAACCAACCGTTGTTCTTTAAACGGATGAAGCCACGATACAAAAATATGGGCGTGAACATTATTCGGGTAATCCAATTGAGTGATGGTCACATCATACACCTTTTCCTGAAGAAATTTTGAACCTTTTGAAACAATTTTTTCAGCCGAATGACCCACGAAATAATCCAAAACGGAAATATCGTGCGGAGCAAACGACCAGAAAACGTTTTCTTCCGTACGAACCGTTCCCAAATTTAATCTATTGGAATAGAGATAATAAAGATTTCCCAATTCTCCACTGTCAATTATCTCCTTTATTTTTCGGATAGCTGGATGAAACAGCAATACATGTCCCACCATCAATTGAACACCTTTTTTTTCAGCCAGTTCAACGAGTTCTCTGGAAGTTTCGGTAGACAAGGTCATAGGTTTTTCGACCAATACTGATTTTCCGCTTTCGATAATTTTTCTGGCAACTTGGAAATGCAGTGGAGCAGGAACAGCAACGGTAAATCCGTCAAAATCCTTTTCCAATGCCTCTTCCAATTCTGTAAATCCTTCGACGGGATAAAGTTTCAGCAATTCGTTCAAATGTTCGGAATTGGCTTCAACAATACCGCCCAAATTTCCCAGTTCATAAAGCGTTCTAATATGGTTTAGTCCCCATTTGCCACCGCCAACAACACAAATTTTTTTTGTCATTTTTAAAGTTTATAAACGTTATTAGCTGGTGGAATGACATTTCTTAAATCCACAATCAAATGAGCATGTTGCATAATAAAGTCTGCTTTATAAATAGAATGATTGGTTGTAATCACTACTAAGTCTGCATTTCCCAGATTTTCAGCAGAGTAATCAGTTGATTGAAAAGAATAACCTTCGGGAGTGGTAATGGAAGGAATATAAGGATCATTATAAGAAACAATTCCTCCTTTATTTGCTATAATATCAATGATTTCCAGTGCAGGAGATTCTCTTTCATCACTAATATTAGGCTTATATGCAACACCTAAAAAGAATATTTTGCTTCCGTTGATAGCTTTTTTCTGTTTATTAAGGGCTGAAGTAATTTTATTATACATATGGTGTGGCATACGCATATTGATATGTCCAGCAGTATGAATCATGGTTAAATCAAAATCAAACTTTTTAGCAATGT
Organism: Paludibacteraceae bacterium; assembly: GCA_018056165.1. Taxonomy (GTDB): domain Bacteria; phylum Bacteroidota; class Bacteroidia; order Bacteroidales; family Paludibacteraceae; genus MVYY01. The sequence goes on from JAGPGD010000004.1 coordinate 31,768, forward strand.
ATTCCAGATAAAAAGGGTCGAGCGGTATGCAATGTCCGCCAATGCCAGGACCTGGATAAAAAGCTTGAAAGCCAAAAGGTTTTGTTTTAGCAGCTTCAATCACTTCCCAGATGTTAATATCCATTTTCCCTGCCAGCAATGCCAATTCATTGATTAAACTGATATTAATCAGCCGATAAGTATTTTCAAGAATTTTGACCATTTCGGCTACGCGTGGAGAACTAACCAAATGCACATTTTGAATAGCTTTTTTATAAAGTGCTTCGCCAATTTTCAATCCCTCTTCGCTGATAGCTCCTAATACTTTTGGTGTATTTTTAGTTTTGTAAGTTTGGTTACCCGGATCAACTCGTTCAGGTGAATAAGCCAGCCAGAAATCAACTCCATGTTTTAGTCCAGATTCGCGTTCAATAATCGGCAACATAAAATTTTCTGTTGTAGTAGGGAAAGTAGTACTTTCCAGACTGATAAAAGTAGCCGGTTTCATGTTTTGCCCGATTTCGATGCAAGCACTTTCAATAAAACTCATATCGGGTTTTTGAAAGATATCCAGCGGCGTTGGCACACAAATAATCAGTGCATCACATTCCTTGATGCGAGAAAAGTCGTCAGTGGCAGTGAATTTACCATCGGAAATAATCTCGCAAAATTCTTCGTCAGAAATATCGGAAATATAATTTTCTCCGCTATTTATTTTTTTTACTTTGTCGGGATTTTTATCAAATCCAATAACTTTTATAGAAGCTTGTGCAAAAGTAGTTGCTAATGGCAGACCAACATAACCCAACCCAATTATTCCTACAATAATTTGATTGGATTCAATTTTCTGCAAAAAATCTTCAGAAGTAATCATCTTGTTTATTGATTTAAAGAGCTAAATTTTTGAAAGAGGGTTTTTAGATAATCGGAAACGAAAGAAAAATTTTATTGACATTTTTCTTCAACTTATCTAATTTATTCAATAGAGAAGTTTATCAAAATCTTTCGTTATTTCGAAGCACAAATTTAGTTAATAATTTTGAATTTTTTTCAAAGCTGAAAAGAAAAGTTTATCAATTTGTTTTATCAATTTATCATATAAATTTAAAAAAAATCTTTTTGATTTTTGATTCCACAATATAATATTTTTTGTGGTTTCTTGTTATCAAAATTTCCTCTTAAACCATCCAGATAACAATTTACCAAAAACTTAATTCGTCTCCATTTGTTGTTATCATAAAAAATAATCCCAGTAAAAGATTTAAGAAAATCCCTTATTAAAATCAAATAATAATTCATTCTTTTTCGAGAATATTTTTTACCTAACCAAATTAAATTTCTTTTGCTGAAATAAGTTAGCCAGAGTTTATCATAAGGTATTCTTGGCGACTTAATACCTAAAAATTTTTTTACTATACCGACATCTTTTCTTGCTTCTTTATGAACAATGATACTATCAGGAATAAGAAAAATTGTTCCTGACTGTTGTAACCTAAGACAATATTCAAAATCATCATGATGAATGAAAAACTCTTTTTTCGGATATCCTGCTTTTTGAACAGCTTTTCTGTTAATTAATAGCCCAACAAATGAAGCCATTTCTATTTCGACAAAGGAATTTTCATACAGTTTTGAGTCGACAGACTGTTGAAAAGCATAAAAATTTTGATTCAAATCTATGTAACTTCTATGCTCGAAATTTAGCGAACCATCAAGAAAAGTGACACTACCCGCCAATGCTGATACATTTTTACAGTCGAAAAATCTGCTTAATTTTTCTAAAGCATCCTTTGCTGGTTCTGCATCATCATCCATTAACCACAGCCAATCATAACCTTTTTCAGAAGCTCTTTTGACGCCTTCATAAAATCCACCAGCACCTCCTGTATTTTCATTCATTCTCACATAATATATCGTAATGATTTTACTTTCATCTGAATTTTTTACTTTAAAATCTATTTCCCACGGTTCTTTTAAATTTTCTGGTGGCAATTCAGTCAAGTAATGATTTTTCTTTAAAAGTTGAGGAGTAGCATCTGTGGAAAAATTATCAATGATATAAATGGCATCAAGTGGAAAAGTTTGCTTCAATAAGGCGTTGAGACATTCGATCAGTAAATTTCCCCGATTGTATGAAACAACAATGGCACAAACAGACTTTTTTAAATTTTTTTCTTCTTTTATCTCATTATTCATTTTACTTTCTCTTCAAAAATTTCCAGTGATTTTTTAATTATATCATCCATATCATAATACTGATAATCAGCCAGTCGTCCAATCAGTATTAAATTTTTAAATTTCTTTGCCAGTTCTAAATAGCGATGATAAAGTTCTAAATTTTTTTCTTTCAATATTGGATAAAAAGGTAAATTTTTACCCCACTGATAATCTTGTGGATATTCTTTCAGGATAATTGTTTTGCCCGTTTCCACAGGATGAATATGTTTAAATTCGGTGATTCTTGTAAAATCATAATCATTGGGATAATTTACCACAGCAACTTCCTGAAAATAATCTTTTTCCAATGTTTCAAACTGCAAATCGAGCGAGCGATATGGCAAGGTTCCGAACTGATAATCAAAAAGTTCGTCAATCATGCCAGTAAATATGAACTTCCCATCAAATTCTTTTCCTGAAAAATAAATTTTACTATTTTCCGTATCAATTTTTATAAGTTCTTTAAAATCAGTATGAAGCAATAATTTGATATGAGGATGATGCAACATTCTCTCGAATATTTTGGTATAACCTTCTTCAGGAACTACTTGATATTTATCTGTAAAATAATTGTTTTCCCGATTGATAACAATAGGCACTCTACCACTTACTTCTGGATTAATCTCTTCAGGTTTCATTCCCCATTGTTTGAGGGTATAATGCAAAAACAATTTTTCGTAAACATAATCCGCCAACATCTGCAAATCTTTATCAGTTGACTTTTTAAGTTCAAGAACAGGAATTTTTGAGTTGAAACCAAAAGTATTGATCAGTTTTTCTTCCAATTTTCGGGCAAAAGTTTCAGGAAAAAACATGTAAAGCGTGTTCAAATTGACAGGAATTGGCACTTTTTTCCCATCAATAAATGCTAACACTTTATGAACATACGGATGCCAATCGGTAAAATTGGAAAGATAATCAAAAACCGATTTTTCATTCGTATGAAAAAGATGTGGACCATATTTGTGAACCATGATGCCATTCTTGTCTTTTTCGTCGTAACAGTTTCCACCTGTGTGGTTTCTTTTTTCAATTATTAAAACTTTCTTGTTCAGTATATTGGCTATTCTTTCAGCCAGTACACTTCCTGCAAAGCCAGCTCCAACAATTATGTTATCAAACATATTTTCCCTCCAAAACTTTGATACCTTTTTTTTGCAAATATACAAACATGGCAATTGTTACAAAAGTTTCAGAAATCACAACAGCGAAAGCAATTCCAATATGGAAGAAAAAAGGCACCAGGATAAATGCCAATGTGATATTAATCAGACTGGCAATGATTAAAATATTCGAAAAAGCTTTTTTATAATCGAAAGTCAACAAGGTTTGAATACCAAAAATGTTACTCAATCCCACAATAAATGGCAAAAACGATAAGATTCGTAACACCTTTATGGATTCAAGATATTGACCACCTAATAAAATTTTTACTACCACTTCAGCTAAAAGGAAAATTAGAAGAGACAAAACAAAGCTGCTACTGCCAATAAGAATAGTTATTTTTTGCAAAAATTTTAAGGCTCGTTCTTTGGACTCGCTGGCTATTTTACTGATATGAGGATAAATGGTTTGCGAAACAGGCGACAACAAACCTTGAACAGCATTGATTATTTTTTCAGCTCCAGAATAATATCCCACAATGGTATTGCTGGCAAATAAACCCAAAATAAAAGTATTGGAAATAGAATACAAACTTATTGCAACCGTAGAAATAAAAATGTACCAACCTTCTCTCAACTGATGAATAACTTCATTTTTTGATGGTAAATGAAAATTCACTTTAAAATGTTTTCTGATAATTCCAAGAGCCAAAATGCCACTGATAATTGTTCCCAACGCACCTAAAAATGGTACATAAATATAATCGGTCTTCTGACGAATAATTACAAAAACCAACACGGTAAAAATAGTTTTTGCTATAATATTTAACCAGGTAATATATTTCATTTTTTCTATGCCTTGAAAAAACCAGATCGGGAACAATACCTGTCCCAAAACGGTTCCGAAAGTCAAAAAGTATAATAGCCATTCATTTCTGAACTTATGAATGGAAAAAACAAGCACGGACATCAGGATAAACGAAAGAATCAGAAAAACAAATTTAATCAACATCACGGAACTGAATATTGCTGAAATTTTTTCTTTGTTTTCTCGCTGCACTGAAATTTCACGCGTAGCTGACAGATTAAAACCATAATCCGTTAAAATTCCAAAATAGGCAATAAATGCTTGAGCAAAAGCTACCAAACCATACTTTTCAGGACCGAGAACTCTTACGAGATAAGGCAGCGTGATTAAAGGCAAAAGGTAATTCAAACCCTGCAAAACAGAAAGAGACAAAAAATTTTCAGTTAATTTTTTTCGTGTGGGAGAACTAAAAAAGAAATTTTTCCAATTGTGATAATTGAAAAGTTTTCCTGTTTCTTTCAAATATGGTTTTATATCCATTATTCACATTTTCAAATTGAGTTTTTCAAATTTCTTATTTATTCCTCTTTAATTTTATAAACTCAAAACTTCAAAAATCATTACTACTCTTGACTAATTATTTTTAGCGACGCAAAGCCATTGCAAATATAAATAAAATATCTAATGAAATGTTATTAACTTAAAAATAAATGATTTATAAACAATTGATTATCAAACAAAATAAACAAATTTATTTTGTTTATTTTAATTTTTTCTAATGGATAACCCCGAGATAAGCCTCGAGGAATTCTTTTGATTAAAACAATAAAAAAATTGCAGAGAGTGAAATTTCCCTGCAAAAATCATAAAACATTATAGGTAAACTAATTAAGTAAATTCACCTTTCTAAAAAATTTTATTCTTCATTATTTAGACTTTTCTCAAACTGTAAATTATCTATACAAACATATTTGGGAGTATTAACGCCAAAAGCTCCCTTGTCGCTCGAATCGAAAAAGAAACTTAACTGGTCAATTTTACCTAATGTGCTTATATTTAATTCATTCCATTTATTAGAAATAAAATTTTTGCCATTGCGAAAATCTGCCAGAAAATATTCTACACGTGCTGTTTCGTGCCCTTTCCAGTATCCTTTAATCATTACTTTAAACCAATCTCCTGCAGCAAATTTCTTGCTGAAAGCAGAACCATTTTTCATATCCCAATAAGAATAAGTAGTGTTGGTCAGCATAATGCTTTTGGCAGAATAAGTTGCCAGTTCATTTTCAGGAATCAATATTGTTGCAGAATCGTCATAAGCAATTGCAAACTGATGAGAACCAAAAGCTCCACTTCCGGCTATAGTACTGTATTGATTTGCATAACCTTGTGTAATTGTATCATTCATGGCAGAACAAGCAAAACCACTCCAGAAATCGCCCCATTCACTGGAGAAAGTGTTTTTAAAACGAAAACCATTGGCTAAAAATTCTCCTTCCCCCTCAGAACCATTCCAGTAATTTCCATTTCCTAACTGAACGTCTTCAAAATCTACCAACACATTTGTTGTCTCAATTGGATCATCTTTCTGACAGGAAGAAAAAATAAAAGACATTCCTAAAGCAAATAAAAACCATTTACATTTTTTCATTTTTTTCATTTTTTTAAAGTTTATAATATTAAAGAAATAGTTCACCGAACTTTTCTGCTCAGTAAAAAGAGAATAAAGAAACGAAAAGGAAGAATGAAAAAGAAAAGTTCAAACTTCTTTTGCTGTTTATTCCCGAAAGCAAAAAGTAATAGAAAAATTGGCAGGTCTTCTGACTTACTCCTGTTGAACGCCTTCCCAAGTTTCATTTTCTAAAATGAAAGACTCAGTGGCAAAGTATAGTTCAACACATTAATAGAGTTCACAGCAGCGGGTACTGTTCCAGCTTTTCACTGGATTCCCTTTTATTTACATTCAAGAAAAGAATATAAATACCAATTTTCTTTGTGCAAAAGTATAAAATAACCGTGAAAAGAAAAAAATTTTTTAAAACTGATAGAGTAAAGTAACGAACCAGCCTTTCTGGTGCAAACTTCCGGGTGACGATTTTTTTAAATTAATTAAGCCGAAATCATATCCGCTTTTAAGCTGATATTTTTTCCATTGGAATCCACCGCCTGCACCAAATTGTAAATTAAACCTATGCAACATATTGTCCTTATAAAGTTCCTTGTGAGTGGTCCCTTGTGGAATTCCTGTCATTGAACTTAATTTATCAGTAAGTTTGGCAACAATTGTTTGTGGTTGAGATAAACCAATATTGAAGGTAGGACCCGCATAAAGAAAGAAATTTACTTTTTTTATAAATGGGTAAGTAAAAGTTACGTGAACAGGAATATTGATAGAATGAATCGAAGTTTTGTATGTTACAGAGTCTTCGTGAGGATATAATTGAAGTTTATTAGAATATAGATAAGAATAAAGAGTACCTATTTCGCCTGTAAAATGTTCTCTAATATCAAAGCTGGTAACTACTCCTACCTGAAAACCATCAAAATAAGTAGCACTCATCTGCTTACCACTTTGAAGTTGTTGCACATACCCGCCTTCAATTTTATATGTTTGAGCTTGAGCCGAATAAGAAAATAAAAATAAAGCAATAAAAAGAATTGTCCTCGAAGCTGTTTTCATTTGTTCTTTGATAAAAATTTAAAAGCAAAGATATAATTTTTTAACTAAACAAATAATGTCTCCCTGAATTGAATCCTTCATCTTTTACTTGTTTTTAACGAAAAACATTTGATTGTTAATATATTTTTAGTGACAAAAACTATTCTACAAAAATTTAAAACTTTAGAAAAATAACAAGATAAATTCAAGTAATTAATACCATTTATAAGAAGAGCAATAGTCCGTTAGGAAAAAATTAAGATTAAGCAGCTTTAATACCGAAATACAGAAGTTCTTTGACAAGGTGGTGACTTTTTAGGGCTTTAGGTTTTACACCGAAAGCCTCAATAAATCGATTCAACATAAAAGCATTGTGATACAACAGTTTATAGTTGGCAATAGAGAAAGGTTGTCCTGCGTTCTTTTTATCGCACAGGTGTATAATCTTTGCAATATTGACCGTTGTAAGTGATGCGTTAAAGTGAAAATAGAGTTTGTCCAAATCTCTTGCCTGAGAATGATTCAATCCGGTAGCCTGTTTGGCATCTCTGAAATTGAATTCCATTTGAAAACGACAGTGATAATACGCTAAAACCTCAAGAACATTCATCCTGGTATCGGTGGAGAATATCAGACGTTGTATTGTTTTTCCGTTTTCCTCCGTTTTTCGTTCGACAACCAATAAAATGTCTGTTTTCAAAGATTTGGAGTTGACAACGGCATAAAAAGCCTGAGTGTTGTCATTAATTTGAATTTGAGTAAAAACATTCATATCCAAATTTTCAAGGTCAATTTTTCCTGCCAGTTTGGTTGGTCTGCCTTTACCAGAGTACTCACCCGTAAATTTATAGCGGATTTTCCCTTCCAAATTTTGTAAAAAATGATCTAAAAGCTAATACCAATCGGCTTTTAAGAATATTCCAGTAAATTTAATGTACGCAAGAAAAATACTATTTTTTTCTTCTAACAAGGATGATAAATGCCATTGATAGGAGTTCAGCAAAAGGGAAAAGAGATTATCTGGTTTTACTTCTAGCGGCAGAATATGGGTGGCGTGCCTCTGATATTACTTCGTTTAGTCTTGAACAGATTGACTGGGATAAGAATAACATCTCAAGGGTTCAACAAAAAACCAATATTGCTGTTGAGTTCCCCTTATTAGCATCTGTAGGGAACGCCGTCATAGACTATATCAAACATGGCAGGCCGGTAGGAGGAGATAACGTTATAATAGTCAACCATGGGAATGCTCAAAAGGGGAAGAAGTTGACTTCTCCGACTATACATTCTATAGTCTCCAAAGCAATGCAGACAGCAAACATCCAAAATTGGAAAATAAAGCAACATGGTCCTCATTCATTACGTCACAGCCTGGCAACTAATATGCTCAAACATAATGTTGCCATACCGATTATCAGCACAGTTCTTGGTCATCAGAGTACAGAAACCACCAAAATCTATATAAGTGTCGATATAGAAAAATTGCGCCTTTGTAGTCTTCCTATTCCAAAGCTGAGTAGTCCTTATTTTAACCTTAAAACAAAACCTGAGTATGGAAAGTCTATGACTTTGTTTCCTTATCTAAATATTATATTTTAAAATGCAACTTGGTATAAAAAATTAAACAGTGAACAATATAGTTAAATGCTTCATTATTGGGAGTTAAAAAGGATTTTCCTTTTCAAATTTTGTAAAAACTGATCTAAAAACAATACCAATCAGCTTTTAAGAACATTTTTTAGTAAATATGATTATCCACAATCCATGCAGAGAGTAAATTTAATTTGGAATAATATGACGTTACTTTTACAAATAAACAATGGAATACTGTTTCAAATTTGGGCTTTATCTCTAATTCGCTTATTTTTTTAACAAATCGCTCTCGTAAGTATTTACTTGTGCCTTGCAATAAAGAAATTCTTTAAAATTGACTATCCTCGCCGCAAGCAGCGAGGTATTACGCCAATTTTATGGCTTCGCCACCGGAATTTCTAAAAAAATAAAAACAAAAGCTACCCCGACACAAGCATCGGGGAATTCTTACGATTAAAAACTCAGCACACCTAACATTCCAACTTACTTTCCTTATTTCCTTTTGAAGAAAAAAAACTATCTTTGCACCATTAAATTAATACTTAATGGCAAAATTTTTAAAATGATTAAAATAACTTTCCCTGACGGTTTAGTAAAAGAATTTCCTAAAGGTATTACTGGGCAAGAAATTGCAGAAAATATTAGTCCAAAAATAGCTCAAGAAGCATTGGCTATTGGTGTAAATGATGAAATATGGGATTTAACTCGACCTATTGAAAACGATGCAAGGGTAAAAATATTTACCTGGGAAGACGAAGAGGGTAAACATGCTTTCTGGCATTCTTCTGCTCATTTAATGGCTGAAGCTCTTGAAGAACTATATCCAGGCATCAAATTTGGCATTGGTCCAGCCATTGAAAATGGTTTTTATTATGATGTGGATGCCGGCGACACGATTATTAAGGAAACCGATCTTCCACAAATTGAAAAAAAAATGAAGGAACTTGCTGCTCGTAAGGAGCCTATTATTCGAAAGAATATAAGTAAAGCGGATGCCTTAAAAATATTTGAAGAAAAAGGCGACGAATATAAAATAGAATTAATACAGGATCTGACCGATGGAACTATTACTTTGTATTCACAAGGAAATTTTACTGATCTTTGCCGAGGTCCTCATTTACCTGATACAGGAAAAATTAAAGCCATAAAATTATTGAGTGTAGCTGGGGCTTATTGGCGAGGCGATGAAAAACGAAAACAACTTACACGAATTTATGGAATTACTTTCCCAACAAAGAAAATGTTGGATGACTATCTGGTACTTCTTGAAGAAGCTAAAAAAAGAGATCATCGAAAAATAGGAAAAGAACTTGAACTATTTATGTTCTCCGATATGGTAGGGAAAGGATTGCCTATCTGGTTGCCTCGTGGAACAGACTTACGTCTTCGACTGGAAGAAATTTTGAAGAAAATTCAGCGACGTTTTGACTATCAGCAAGTGATTACTCCACATATTGGAAACAAACAATTATATATTACTTCTGGACATTATGCCAAATATGGAAAAGATTCATTTCAACCTATCCATACGCCCGAAGAAGGCGAAGAATATCTGCTAAAGCCCATGAACTGTCCTCATCATTGCGAAATTTATAAATTCAAACCTCGTTCTTATAAAGATTTACCTTTACGAATTGCTGAATTTGGAACAGTTTACCGTTATGAGCAAAGTGGTGAACTTCATGGACTTACACGCGTAAGAAGTTTTACTCAGGATGATGCTCACATATTTTGTCGTCCCGAGCAAGTGAAAGATGAATTTTTGAAAGTAATGGATATTATTTTCATTATTTTTAAAGCATTGGATTTTAATAATTTTGAAGCTCAAATTTCTCTACGCGATCCAAATAATAAAGAAAAATATATTGGTACTGATGAAAATTGGGATAAAGCAGAAAAAGCAATTGTAGAAGCATGTGAAGAAAAAGGATTGAAAGCAAGGGTTGTGTTGGGAGAAGCTGCTTTTTATGGACCGAAACTTGATTTTATGGTAAAAGATGCTATTGGTAGACGCTGGCAATTGGGAACTATTCAAGTGGATTATAATCTTCCAGAACGATTTGAGTTGGAATATACAGGTGAAGATAACCAAAAACATCGCCCTGTTATGATTCATCGAGCACCTTTTGGCTCGATGGAACGCTTTGTTGCTTTGTTGATTGAACATACCGCAGGGAAATTTCCATTATGGCTTGCGCCCGATCAAGTTGTGATATTACCCATCAGTGAAAAATATAATCAATATGCCTTCGAAGTAGAAAAAATTCTAAAGGAAAAATCTATACGAGCTATAGTAGATGATCGTAACGAAAAAATTGGCCGAAAAATTCGAGATAATGAACTAAAACGAATCCCTTATCTGTTAATCGTTGGAGAGAAGGAACTTGTTGGAAGGGAAGTTTCGGTTCGTCGTCAAGGTGAAGGAGACAAAGGAACCATGAAAATTGAAGATTTTGCTCAATTAATTCTTAATGAAATTAATACCTTATTAAAACAGTTTGATTAATTTCATTATGTTTTAAAAACAACAAAATATTTGAATCAGCTTTAGTTTTTTAGACTTTTGCTGAATTTATTGTGTAATGAATGAATAACCCCGAGGCAAGCTTCGAGGAATTCTTTTGATTAAAAAATAGAAATTGTAACAGATTTCTTATAAACTTTTATTTAAAAATTGCCTTATAAATATCATTACCATTGGCATAAATTAATAAGGCAAGTAATAATAACATACCGATGGTTTGAGCTTGTTCCAGAAATTTTTCACTCGGTTTTCTTCCTGTAAAGATTTCATATAGCAGAAATAAAACATATCCGCCATCCAATGCAGGAATAGGTAAAAAGTTCATAAATGCCAATATAACTGATAATAATGCGGTCATTGACCAAAAAATTTGCCAATCCCACTTTTTAGGGAATAATTTTCCAATAGCACCAAAACCACCTAATTGTTTGGAACCTTCTTTGGTAAATACCAACTTAAATTGTTTTACATAACTTGCCAATGTTTCTACTCCTAATGAAACTCCTGCTGGTATAGAAGCCAATAACCCATATTCGATACGTGTAGTTTCAAAAAAATCAATATAAGGTCGAACCGCAACTCCTAATTTCCCTGTTTCGTCTAATTGAATTTTAGATTCGTGTAATGAGCCATTTCTATAATAGGCTAATCTTATTACTGAATCACGATACTGGCTCAACTGGGAGGCTATATCTTGAAAAATATAAAGCGGTTTCCCATTAATTGCTACCACACTGTCGCCTCGCTGTAGGTGAGCTTGCCAAGCGGGAGTATTTGCGAATACACTGTCAACTACAAACGGGAAACGATAAGAAATAAGACTTTCTTCTCCACTTGCTAATACTTTTTGAGGAAAATCCTTAGGCAATTGAACATTTACAATCTGAGTGTCTCCTCTCAGTACGGTTACATTTTGGGCTCCATCAATCAGAATTTTTTCAATGACATCTGAAAGTTTTTCACAATTTTCCCCATCTATACTAAGAATTTTATCACCATTTTTGAAGCCATGCTCTAAAAATGTGTCTGAAAACTGAAGACCATATTTTGCATTTTGAATAGGAAGATATTCCTGCCCCCATTTATATAAAATACCTGAATAAATTACAATGGCTAAAATAAAATTCATCACCACACCTGCTGTAATAATTGGTAAACGTTGCCAGACAGATTTTGAACGATATTCCCATGGTTGTGGTTCAGCTTTCATCTGGGTTTTGTCCATAGATTCATCAATCATACCAGCAATTTTGCAATAACCACCAAGAGGTAACCACCCAATTCCCCATTCGGTACTTTCTGGATATTTACGCCAATCGTCATCAGGAAGTTCTGATAGTGGTATCGGCTCCATAATAGGTTTCCCGTTTTCATCCAGCATAATATCACCATCAGCATCCCTTTTAGGACGTTCATTGGGCGGAACATTTTTGGCAAAAAACTTAAATTTCCATTTGCCGTTAATCTTTTTTGCTCTCATTATCGAGAAGCTGGGATTGAAAAATATGTAAAATTTTTCTACGCGTACTTTGAAAATGCGAGCAAAAATGAAATGACCAAATTCATGAATAATAACCAGTATAGATAAACTAAAAATAAGTTGCAATGCTCGAATTAAGAATGTTTCCATATTTAAGAAATAATGATTAACTGAACTTTTTGAATGGATTTTTGATTTTAAAAATCGTTAAGTTGATGTTTGATGATTTTTTAATTTTTCTTTTAAACAATACTCGGGATTATTAAAGAATTATTTATTAATCAATTCGTAAGTTAATATTCTAACTTCTTTATCTGTATTTACATAATCTTCATAAGTGGGTTGCTGAATAAAAAGTGCCTTTGACATTATTTTTTCAATTATCTCACTCATTTGTAAAAAACCAATTTTATTTTTTAAGAAAGCATCCACTACCACTTCGTTGGCAGCATTTAAAATGCAGGGCATATTTCCACCCTGATGTACAGCTTCATAAGCCAGTAAAAGATTCCGAAAGCGTTCCGTATCAGGTTTTTCGAAAGTTAGTTGAGAAATGATATTAAAGTCGATGCGTGAAAAATTGGTATTGAATCGCTCTGGATAAGTAAAAGCATATAAAATAGGTAGTTTCATGTCTGGAATACTTAATTGTGCTTTTACACTACCGTCTGTAAATTGTACCATTGAATGAATAATAGATTGAGGATGAATGAGAATTTCAATTTGTTCAGGCTCTAAGCCAAAAAGCCATTTTGCTTCTATCATCTCAAAACCTTTATTCATCAAAGTAGCGGAATCAATTGTTATTTTGGTTCCCATTGTCCAATTGGGATGTTTTAAGGCTTCCGCCGATGTTACCTCCTGTAAATCTTTGAACGATTTAGTGCGGAAAGGTCCACCCGAAGCTGTTAAAATAATTTTTTCAATATCGTTGTTACCTTCTCCTGTCAAGCATTGAAAGATAGCAGAATGTTCAGAGTCAACAGGTAAAATCATAGCATGATATTTTTCAACAAGTTGACCTATCAATTCACCAGCTACTACCAAAGTTTCCTTGTTTGCCAGTGCAATTCTTTTCCCTGCCTGAATGGCATGCATAGTTGGTTTTAGTGCCGAATAACCAACTATTGCTATTAATATTATATCCACTGATTGAATTTCTGCAATTTGTGAAATTGCCTCTTCACCGGCAAATACTTTTATCGGAAGTTCAGCTAACGATTTTTTTAACTGTTCATAATGAATAGGATTGGCGATAGCAACCATTTCAGGGTGAAATTTTCTTGCCTGTTCTATCAACAAATCAACGTTGTTATTCGCTGTAAGAGCATATACTTCAAACTTATCAGAGTATTGTTCAATAACCTGCAACGCTTGTGTGCCAATGGAGCCTGTAGAGCCTAAAATAGTTATTTGTTTTTTGGTTTCGCTCACGTGAATTAAAAAATTTATACTGATTTTTTGATTTTTTAAAAAATAATAATCTCCTCCGGATTAATGGGCTTACCCTGTTGCCACAACTCAAAGTAAAATTCTTTTTTTGCTTTATTGGAATGATTGTTTTCTCCCGTTATAGCAATGGTTTCACCTGCTTTTACTACATCGCCAACCTTTTTTAATAATCTTGTATTGTTTTTATAAATTGATACATAATTATTTTCATGTTGCACCTGAATGACCCAATCATTGTCAAAAGTAAATCCTGTAAAAATAACCGTTCCATTTAATACACTCATCACACTTTGATTGGGGGGAGTTAGGATATTGATTCCATAGTGGTGATTCTGTAAGCTGTAAGAAGAAGTTATTATCCCTTGCACAGGGCGAAAAAAAACATAAGTATTTTCATTTTTATTGATACTAATATTTGCTAAATTGAATTTTTCTTCTTCTTCAAATTTTTTACAGAACTCTTCCTCTTTTTTTGATTTTTCAAGTAATTCTTGTGATTTTTTACTTAGGGCAACTGAATCAAGCGAAGAGATAGAATCAGGTTGGATCTCTTCATTTATTATTTTTTTAATAAGCTCTATATAAGCTGATTGTTGACTGACTACTTTCATTAAAGAATCCGTTTTCAATGACTCTTGAATTATTTTTGATCGATCGCTTGTTTCTCCATAGCCTGGAAGATAATATCGCAAAGGTGTTACATAAATAAGAATTGTTAATAAAACAAAAGTCAGTATAGTGAAAAGAAAAAAATAAAGAATAACAGTAAATCGCGACAAATGAATATGCCACGATTCCTCCAAAGTATTTTCATTGACAACAGAAACACGATATTTAAAACGCAGTTTTTGTAATAATAATGAAATTTTTCCTTTTTTCTTTTTCATTCAATGATTACTGAATACAAAATGCTTTACAAAATTAGCATATTTCGAAAGAAAATAAAAATCAAGAAGTTCAAAGTGTTTTTTAAATTGAACTCCTTGATAAAAAAATGAAAAAATAATTTTGTTTTTACTATAGCTGAAAAGTATTACACTACTTTTCTTTATCGTATTTTTTGATAAACTCTTTTTAATGAATAACCCCGAGGCAAGCCTCGAGGAATTTTTTTGATTAAATAGCGTTACCAATAAGAAATACGGCAGCTAAAGAAACAATAGCATATAATTCTGGGAAAGCTGCTAAAATAAGAGTTCTACCAAATACATCGTAACCTGAACCGATACTAGCAATACCATTTGCACAAACTTGTCCTTGCCGAATTGCTGAAAGTAATCCTGTAAGAGCTAATGCTAAACTTCCTCCAAATACAGCGGCAGCGGCACCCCATGTCATATCAGGCACCAAATGAGGAGACAATAAAAAATAACCCAAAAAACCATATAAACCTTGTGTACCAGAAATAGCACTTAAAACCATATAATTACCGAAAGCATCAGGATTCTTTTTTAAAGCACCTAATGTGGCATTCCCAGCAATTGTTACTCCAATAGCACTTCCTATTCCTGAAAGTCCCACCATTAAACCAATTCCAATATAAGCTAAAATAATAGGTCCCATAATTTATTTTTTTAATTGTTAATATTTTATATACTTTGATTTTTTATTCTTTAAATAATAGATTTTTCTTCTTTATAATGTGCAAATGGTTTATATTTTTTCCCTCCACCTTCAAAACCTGCATTTTTATAAAATTCCACAAAAGTCAGACGCATGGGATGAACAAAAGCACCTAAACCAGACATGAATATATTAATACTATGTCCTATGAGCATAATTATTATCATAACAATGGGTCCAAAAAAAGGAATACCTTTGCTGATATTAATTGCCAAGTCATTGAATACAAATCCCATTACTGCTCCTGAAATACTTAATGCAAACAATCGAACATAAGACAAAATATCTCCCAACAGACCGGTTGCCCTATTATAAGTATCCCATAAACCAGAACCAATGTTTATAAGAGGATTTTGATGAATATTGTTCAACAAAAAAACAAATATTACTCCAATTCCACCGAAAATGATATATAACCATCTTGCTACTATAAAAGGAAGACCAGCGTAAGAATTTAAAACAAAAGTGCCTCCACAACCTATTAAAATAGATAACCAACCCCATGTTGAAAAAGATGCTGGCCAACCATAACGTAACACTTTCCCAACTGCTTTAATAATCATTCCAAATAAAATTTGAATAATACCCAGAATTAAAGAAATATAAAACAATTGATTTGAATCAATCATGATTTTTTTTAACTTCTCTAACAATGGTATTTCGGCTTCTATTAAATTAAAGCCAAAAAATGTACCTGTTATTATTCCCATAATTACAGTAGAAATTCCTAAACAAATCATCAAGGAAAGTACAGGTTTTATTGCATCATTGACTTTTTTTCGAAGGAAAATTGCAAATAAAACTAAAAGTAAACCATAAGCAGCATCTCCTAAACATATTCCAAAAAAGAGCATATAAAATGGAGCAAAGAAAGGAGTTAAATCAATTTCAAAATAATGAGGCAAATCATACAAATTACCAATAAATTCAAATGCCCGAGCAAAACGATTATTTTTTAGCTTCACAGGTACTTTTTCTTCCATCGTGGGTTCGCTTGTCTCATAATAAATTTCAGAATCATTTAAGAAATTTTGTAATTCCTCTTCCGAATCTTCCGGACACCAACCTTCAATCAACATAACTTTCTCTTCAATAGTAGGTTCAGTATTAAGCACAACTTTTGTAAAATCAATTGTTTCAAAAGTTTCAACTTGAAAAGATTTCAAAGTATTATAATCTTCCACAGCCATTTTTATTAGTTGTTGCTTTACCTCCTCAATTTCTTTCCTTATTTCTGCAATTTGCAAATCTAACTCTGGAGCAGTTCTATCCGACAATTTAATAGGATCGGCATCTATATCGACAACTTCGCCCGGTCGAGTAATGGTAATAAAATAACGGGTTGAACCTACGGTATCAATTTCAAAGGCATTATAAATTACTTCCCATTCTTGATCAAACTTACGAACATTACAACTAAAAAAATTGATTATATACCCTGCTTCACGCAATTGATGCAGTCTTTCAAAGCTAAAAATCCCCCAAACTTCCATTCGGTCTCTTTCTTTCTCAATTTGCTGAAGTTTTTGTTCAAGTGATTCTTTTTGAGCTAATTTATTTTCTACGTTTATCAACACTTGTAAGCCATCTTTAACAGGATCTGCTGGCAATGGTATTATTTCCTTTGAAAGTCTTTTTTCTAACTGTTTCAATGCAATTTTTATACGAGCTGATAACAGCATCTTTTCTCGCAAGGCATCGTTTTCAGGTATTCCTTCAGGTTTTTCTATCACGTGGAGTACACCAATCTCACGGATTTTTTCTAAAAATTCTATATATTGTTTGTGATATACCAAAAAGGTATATTTTGTCATTTTAATAATCATATATTCCTCCCTCCTACTCTTTCGTGACGTGATTTGATAATTTTTTGGGAAGATTTCGACAGATTTTCTTCATCCTCCATAAATCGTTTTATTTTTCGAATCGCATCTTCATAACCGGGTATTTGTACTTTCTCAAATAAATTCACTTTTTGAGTTGTCTTTTTTCTTTCATGTTCCAACAAGTTAAGCTTTTGAATATAAAACTCATGCTCAATAGCAATTTGTGCTAATTCTTTTAATAAGGCTAAGCCATCTAAATACCATTTAGGCGCATTAAATAAGCTAAAAGGTTTGATTTTATAAACTACCTCATCTAAAACTGGGATACGTACAGCAGCAATCTTTTTTATACTCATTTTAATATCTTGCACTTCGAGCAAGCTGGTATCAAATTCGCCCCACAAAGCCAACATTTTATCATAAGCAGCAATACGAGCTTCGAATTCAGCATTTATTCTTTTTATATCATCTTTTGCTTTTTTGACTTCCGTACGCAAAGCACTTTCTTTGTTTTTAATCGTAGGTAATGCTCTGACTCTGATCTTGAGATTTTTTTCAAGATTTTGTAACGAAGTTTTATTATATTGAAACTGTATTGCCATCAAAAGAAGGAATTTATTTTAATTTTTACGAAAAAATTATGAACTAATTTCTCCAATATTTATCCACTAACTCTTGTTTAATATTAACTTCACTCGGTTTAAAGTATTTAGCAAACAATTTCCACGTAACATCCAACATGGTAGTAGTATCAATATTTACATCAATAGCCAATATTTTTTCTGAATATTCTTTAGCGAAAGCCAGTGCACGTTCATCATAATCGGTCAAATCAAATCCATTTTCAAGTTTTGTTTTGGCATTGGCGGCATCAGCATAAAGACGTACGGCGGCATTCATTACTTGTGGATGATCTTCACGTGTTTTGATACCTATTACCAATTGTTTTAGTCGTGAAAGTGAACGGAAAGGATCCACTATTACTTTGCCTATATCCGTATCACGTCGAAGAAATAATTGTCCTTCAGTAATATATCCCGTATTATCAGGAATAGCATGGGTAATATCTCCACCTGACAAGGTAGTTACTGCAATAATCGTAATGGAACCTCCCGCTGAAAACTGAACTGCTTTTTCATAAATTTTTGCAAGGTCAGAATATAAAGAACCCGGCATGGAATCTTTTGATGGAATTTGATCCATACGATTCGAAACAATTGCTAAGGCATCGGCATACAAAGTCATATCTGTAAGTAGTACCAATACTTTTTCGTTTTTATCTACTGCAAAATATTCCGCAGCAGTCAAAGCCATATCCGGAATTAATAAACGTTCCACAGGTGGATCTTCTGTAGTATTTATAAAACTTATAATCCGATCTAAAGCCCCTGCTTCGTTAAAAACATTTTTAAAATAAAGATAGTCATCGTTAGTTAATCCTATACCACCTAAAATTATTTTATCAGTTTGAGCACGTAAGGCAACATTAGCCATAACTTCATTATAAGGCTGGTCAGGATCGGCAAAAAAGGGAATTTTCTGTCCTGAAACCAACGTGTTATTCAAATCAATACCTGCAATTCCTGTTGCAATTAATTCAGACGGTTGTTCTCGTCGGACAGGATTGACGGTAGGTCCACCTATTTCACGTTCTTCACCTTCGATTTCAGGTCCACCGTCGATAACTTCACCAAAAGCATTAAAAAAACGTCCTGCTAACTGTTCACTTACTTTCAAGGTTGGGGCTTTTCCTAAAAAAATAACTTCGGCATTTGTAGGAATACCTTCTGTGCCTTCAAAAACCTGTAAAGTAACTTCATCTCCAATAATTTTAACTACTTGAGCCAACTTACCATTAACAGTAGCTAATTCATCATTGCCTACATTAGTAGCATGAAGTGAACATGTGGCTTTTGTAATCTGACTAATTTGTGTATAAATTTTTTGAAATGCTTTTGTTGCCATCTTTATGATTAAATAATAAAAAATTCTACTTAAATAAATTTATTAAAATTGCATCAATTACTTGAATTTACTATTTTTCTTTCCTCCAAAATTTTATTCAATTCTTTTTCATATTTTTCAAAATCTTCTGAATGAAAAACAGAATAATTCATTTGTTTGCAGATATTAATAATTCTTTTGAAATAATCCATCACTTCAACAAAATTACTGAATTTAAAATCGGCGTTACAAATATTCATTATTAAACTTAACATATAATGTTGTCGTTCAATAGGCGTTAATGCGTCAATTTCATCAAAAGCATCCTGCTGAAGAATCACAAAATCAATTAATTCTGATTTCCAAAAAGTAATATGATAATCCACTGGTACCCCGTCGTCTCCTAAGATATTAATTTGTTCTTGCACTTCTCTTCCTCGTTGAAGAAGGGTTCGCATATCATTGACCATATTTGTCCAATCGGGCGAAATGTGCTCAGCTACATATTCTTCAAATTCAGGATAATCAAAATATTTAGAATAACTTTCAATGGGATTAATAGCTGGATATCGTTTACTATCTGCGCGTGCTTGTTCAAGAGCAAAATAACAGCGAGCTACTTTTTTAGTGCTTTCAGTTACCGGCTCTTTTAAATTTCCTCCCGCAGGCGAAACTGTTCCAATAAAAGTAATGGAACCGGTTTTACCATTTTTTAATTGAACATACCCTGCGCGGCTGTAAAAATTAGCAATAATAGCAGATAAATCCATAGGAAAAGCATCTTGCCCAGGTAATTCTTCCATCCGATTACTCATCTCACGCAAAGCCTGAGCCCACCGTGAAGTAGAATCTGCCATCAATAAAACTCTTAATCCCATTGCCCGATAATACTCAGCAATGGTCATGGCTGTGTAAACAGAAGCTTCACGAGCAGCAACCGGCATATTAGAAGTATTTGCTACAATAATGGTTCTTTCCATTAATAGTCTGTCGGTATGTGGATCGGTTAATTTTGGGAATTCTACAAAAAGTTCAACAACTTCATTGGCTCGTTCACCACAAGCTGCCATAATAACAATGTCTGCTTCTGCTTGTTTGGAAATGGCATGTTGTAAAACGGTTTTTCCTGTACCAAAAGCTCCTGGAATAAAACCAGTTCCACCTTCAACAATGGGATTAGCAGTATCAATCACACGTACGCCTGTTTCCAATAGTTTAAAAGGACGTGGTTTTTCGGTATGAATATTAATTGCCTTTTTTACTGGCCATTTTTGTGTCATATTTACCTCAATCTCTTTCCCAGCTTCATTTATCAATACTGCAATAGTATCTAAAATTTTATAATCACCAGTTGGAACAATAGTTTTAACTGTATATTTTCCTTCAAATGCAAAAGGAACCATAATTTTATGAGGTTGATGATTTTCATCTACTTCGCCTAACCAGCTACCTGCTTCCACCTCATCACCAGGTTTTGCTAATGGTTTGAAATTCCATAATTTTTCTGTATCAAGTGGAAAATTATATTCCCCACGTTGAAGAAAAATTCCTGAAAACTTATTTAAATCATTCTGAAGTCCATCAAAATTTTTCGAAAGTAAACCCGGTGCCAACGTCACTTCCAGCATATGTTCTTCAAAATTAACATTGTTCCCCACTTTTAAACCTCGTGTACTTTCAAATACTTGAACAAAGGCATTGGTATCTATTACTTTTAGCACTTCGGCCATTAACATTTTACCGTCTAATTCAATGTAACATATTTCATTTTGAGCTACCGGACCGTCAATTTCCACCGTTACCAAATTAGAAACCACACCTTTTACTTTTCCTTTTGTTGACATAATTTTTTTAATACAGCTTTTAACAAAATTAATTATTTTGACACTATTCTATTTAGTCATTTCTATTGTTTTTTTACATTATCTAAAATATCTTCTTGACGTTACATTTGCTTCTTCTGCGAAATTAACACTTTCTTTAAGATGATTTACCATTGTTCTAAAAATTTGTGTTCCTTTTTCTACCGACAAAGGCTGCCAACGTTCCAGTATTTCCATCTTAATTACAAAAGCAAGTATTTTTTCAACAGAAAAATAATGAAAAAATGTATTCTCTTCTAACCATTTCCACTTAAAAGCATCTATCTCTTTTTCGCGTTGCAGCAAATCCTTTTCTTCTGCCATTTGCAAAAGTGTCTCCAAATTCTCAAAAATATTGGTCAAACCAAAATCACGAGCATTAGTAGTACGAAGAATTTGTGCAATTTCATTATTTCCTACAATCATTTTTTTTTGGTCAATACCATATTTTCGACAAGCTACAGCCACCAAGATATTGTTAATATTCAAATTAAATTCAAACCATGATTTCAAAAAATCATTGTTATTATTCATTGCATATTCATAATATAAAGTAGAAAGATAATCTTCTTTTGAAATGCCTTCGGACCAAAATTCTTCTTCATAATAAACAGCATAAAATTGCTGAATATAAGGTAATAATCTTTTATCGTTGGGATGTTCAGTTTCTTTCATCAAAGTTATGAGTTGCTGCCAGTCTTCAGAAGTTAAATTTCCCAGCGGATTTAATTCAGCTTCTTTATTTGCCAAGTATAGAAGAAAATTTTGATTATCGTATTTGGCAAAAAGTAGTTTTATCAGTTCAACATCAGAAGGTGCCAGTTGGACTAATAATTCTTTTTTAAAATCAAGAAGAGGAAGAAATAGTTTTGTGTCTTCTATATGTAAATCAGGAAGTCCTGCAATTAAATAATAATAATTCATTTTTCTCTTTTCTTGTTCTTCAAACCCTCAATGCTTTTTCTATCAATTAAATTCAAACTCCTTGTTTCAAGCAGCTAATTACATTTTTTCAAAAAGCATATCGACCAGTTTTGGTCGTAGAAAATCTTTAAAATACGCAATAAATTCTTCTTCGCCGAAGGTAATTTTGTAACCTGCCCCTTCAGGAACAATAGTAAAATCAGCCTTAGCGTTATTCACTTTTGTTATTTTTACACCTTTATTCAGTAAATCTTTGG
Source organism: Paludibacteraceae bacterium (assembly GCA_018056165.1). Taxonomy (GTDB): domain Bacteria; phylum Bacteroidota; class Bacteroidia; order Bacteroidales; family Paludibacteraceae; genus MVYY01. The sequence goes on from JAGPGD010000004.1 coordinate 54,019, forward strand.
CATTTGCCATAAAATAATCTGTTAAAGCTTTCTCATCTTTGGTTTCAATAGTAATAGCTTGATTTTTTGCCCACTCTTTGACCAATGTCAAAATCACTTTCTGCATAAAATCTTTGTCAGCAGTAGCTGCTTTTACAGAATTTGAAACAATTTCACCACAAATTAAATTGGCAATTTCTGATTTTAAGGCATTCACCGCTTGTTGAGCAAAGAGGCGTAATTCAGCCTGGGTGTTTTTGGCTATGTTGGCTGCCTTCGTTTCTGCTTCCGAAATAATTTGCGCTGCCTCTTCATGGGCTTTTTTAATTATCTCATCAGCTTCTGCTCGGGCTTTTTCAATAATGGCTTTCGCTTCGGCATTTCCTTTTTCTACTCCCTCTTGATAAATTTTGTCAGTTAATTCTTGTAATCTCGTATTCATAAGAATTTATTTAAAATAACATTATGCAAATTTAATGTTTTATTTTTAGTAGATTATTTTTTTATAATTATTTAAAAAAATTATACACCCTAAAAGATTAAGAAATTTAGTAACATACAAATTATTCCTTGATTTTCAAATATAACTTTTTTGTGTAACTTTTTATGATAACTCATTTTTTATTAGCTTTGTACGTATTAATTGTCAGATGTAAATCAAAATAGAATTTTACTTTTATTTTTGAAAAACTAATAAATTAATGAGATGGATATTTTACTTATTATTTTATCAGGTATTTTCGTTTTTTTAGGTTTTATTGGTTGTATTTTACCTATTTTGCCCAGTGTTCCGCTAAGCTATATAGGCATTTTACTGTTGCATTTTACATCAAAAATTCAATTTTCTACCCAATTTCTTGTCATTTGGGGAATAATTGTGCTTTTATCCCAATTGCTGGATTATTTTGTACCGATTTTGGGAACTAAAAAATTTGGTGGTAGTAAAAAAGGTATATGGGGCAGCACGTTGGGAATGGTAATAGGGTTATTTTTTGCACCGTGGGGAATTATTATAGGTCCTTTCGTTGGGGCAATTGCTGGTGAACTTATAGATGGTAAAACAAATGTTCAAGCCATTCGTGCAGGATTGGGTTCATTTATAGGATGGATAATTAATACAGCTTCTAAACTGATAATTGCTGGATTTTTTATCTATTATTATTTTGAAGCACTTATTAAGGCATATTAAGATTTAATTTATCAGACAACTGTTTTTTTAATTCATCAAAAGTAACTAACTGTTGATTGCCAGTTAACATATTTTTCAACATTACTTTTTCGGAAACCATTTCATTTTCGCCGACAATAGCAACAAAAGGAATATTTTTATTATTTGCATAATCCAATTGCTTTTTGATTTTAACGGGTTCAGGATAAATTTCAACGTTGAAGCCAAAACTCCGTAACCTTTGCAACCACGAAAAACTATATATCAATTCCTTTTCACCAAGTGCAGTAAATAAAATTTGAGTTTGCGATTGCAAGGTTTGTGGATAAAGTTGAAGTTGATTGAGCACATCATAAATTCTATCTGCTCCAAAAGAAATTCCTACTCCAGAAACTCCTTTCATCCCAAAAACACCTGTAAGATCGTCATAACGACCACCACCTCCAATGCTTCCTATTTTAACATCTAAAGCTTTTATTTCAAAAATAGCTCCTGTATAGTAATTCAAGCCACGAGCTAAAGTTAAGTCAAATCCTGGAAAAAATTTGATGTCCACATTGCTACAAAGCCGAAAAATGGTTTCAATTTCCGAAATTCCTTTTAGACCAATTTCAGAGGAAGCCAGTATTAATTTCAATTGGTCGAGTTTTTCTGCATTATTGCCTTTTAAAGTTAAAATGGGTTGCAATTTAGCTACTGCCTCAGGCGAAATACCTTTTTCAATCAATTCTTCATTAACATTTTGCAATCCAATTTTTTCCATTTTGTCAACGGCAATAGTAATATCCAAAATTTTTTGTGAAGCACCTATTATTTCAGCTATTCCGGCAAGAATTTTTCGATTATTGATTTTAATTGTAATATTAATTTTTAATTGTTCGAAAACTTCATTGACAATTTGAACAAGTTCTAACTCATTAACCAGTGAATCACTTCCCACTACATCGGCATCACATTGATAAAATTCACGATAACGCCCTTTCTGAGGACGATCAGCTCTCCATACAGGTTGAATTTGATACCGTTTAAAAGGAAAAGTAATTTTGTCGCGGTTTTGTACTACAAATCGAGCAAAAGGTACAGTTAAATCATAACGTAAACCTTTTTCACAAATTTTATTGGAGAGCTTTACAGCATCACGTTTTAATAACTCATTATCAGAAATATCTGCAAGAAAATCTCCTGAATTTAAAACCTTAAATAGCAATTTATCTCCTTCTTCTCCATATTTGCCCAGTAAAGTGGACAAGTTTTCCATCGCAGGCGTTTCTATTTGTTGATAACCATATCGGCAAAAAACATTTTTAATGGTATCAAAAATATAATTCCTTCTTGCCATTTCTTCAGGCATGAAATCACGCATCCCTTTTGGAATTGTCGGTTTTTGCATAAAATTTTTTAAAATAATAAGATAGATATCCTTTTTAAAATGGTTCCTACTTTTTGTTAAAAACTACGAGAATATTAAGTGATATATTTTTTCTGTAGCTCCTACATTTTTTAAAATATAAGCACCTGCTTTTTTACCTGCTTCTTCATCGTCGAGCAGTTCATCAAATTTTTTTTCAAGTGAATCATAATCTGAAATAGAAAAAGCTCCTCCTTCTGCAATTAATTCATGTGCTTCGCGAAATTTTTGATAATTTGGACCAAAAACTACCGGGATATTCCATACAGCAGCTTCCAAAATATTGTGAATACCAGCTCCAAAACCACCACCAACATAAGCAACTTTGCCGTATTGGTAAATAGAAGATAAAAATCCTATAGCGTCCACCACAAGGCAATTAAAAGTATGAATATTTATTTCTGTAGCTTCAGTGTATCGTATATATTTCCCCTCTAATAATTTAAAAATATCATATAAATGACTTTTATCAATTTCGTGAGGCACCAGAATAAGCTTTATTTGCGGATGAAGTTTGATATAACGTATCAATAATTCTTCATCTTCGGGCCAGGTGCTGCCTGCTACAATTACTTTACTGTTGCGGGCAAAAGATTCAATCAAAGGTATTTTTTTCGGTTCCAAAGATAAAGCATATACCCTGTCAAAACGCGTATCACCGCACACTGTAACTTTCTGAATACCGTGCTCGTTAAGTAATTTTGCTGATAAATTATCCTGGACAAAAATATGAGAAAATGTATTCAACAGTTGAAGATACCACTTTCCATATTTTTTAAAAAAAATCTGATTGGGGCGGAAAATAGCCGAGATGCAATATACAGGAATTTTTTCAGCTTCCATTTCAAGTAAAAAATTAGGCCAGAATTCATATTTGATAAAAATTGCCTTCGTAGGCTTGACAATTTTCAAAAATTCCTGTGCAGCTTTTCTGGTATCTAAAGGGAGATAGGAAACCACGTCCACGCAACTATAATTTTTCCTCACATTATAACCTGATGGAGAATAAAAAGTCAATAAGATTTTAGTTTCTGGATGTTCTTTTTTCAACTTTTCAATGATGGGTCGCCCTTGCTCAAATTCTCCTAATGAAGCCGCATGAAACCATACATACGAAGATTGAGAATCTATTTTTTCTCTCAGTACTTTTAAGGCATTTCGTTGTCCACGATAAAGCTCTCTCGCTTTGTCATAAAACAACGAAGCAATAAAAATTAAAATACCATAAACATGTATACCGAAAGAATATAAAATTCTCATTCTCAAAAATATTTAAAAATGAAATAAAAAAGATTGATAAATATGTATAAATATTTATTGTCGAATTTTATACCACCTTATTGTAAAAAAATAAAAGTATGAAAAACAAAAGGCATCTCAAAAATAGTTTTGAAACGCCTTTTTTGAAACACTTAAAAGTAAAATTACTTTCTTATACCCAACTCCTGAATTATTGCCCGATAACGGTTAATGTCCTTTTCTTTTAAATAATCGAGCAAACGGCGACGTTTTCCTACCAGTTTTACAAGAGCGCGTTCTGTACTATAATCTTTCTTATTTGACTTTAAATGTTGAGTCAAATGATCAATACGGTATGAAAACAATGCTATCTGGCATTCTGGTGAACCAGTATCAGTGTTAGACTTCCCGTACTTTTCAAAGATTTCTTTTTTCTTTTCTGCTGTTAAATACATATTTAAAATTAAAAATTAATTATGAGTTTGCAAATTTACAAATTATATTTTAATTCCCTAACTTTTCTTGAAAAAACTTCCACAAAATTTTATTTAATAGACTTTTACACAAGAACTGACATTTTAAAAAACTGACATAAGGTAGTTCAAAACAACAACAAAAACTTCCGTGAAAAGCCATGAGATAGATTTTTAAGGAAAATTTTCATCTCAAATTTAAAAATTGAGTGCAAAAATATTCAATATTTTCTTAATAAAGACCTAAAATTTGCAAGTAAAAAATTGTTTGAGAAATTTATTTTTTTCAAATAAACTTTGAAAAACTCTCTTTTAAAAAATTGATTCGGTTAATGTGAATTAAGAAAATGGAAATACAATTATCCATTTTTGATTAGAGTTGCCCTATTTGTAGATTACAAAAAAATGCCTAATTTTGTAATCTCAAAAATAAGAAGAAACTGCTAAAATAAGACAAAATGAAGAGGACATTTCAACCATCGCAAAGAAAAAGAAGAAATAAACATGGCTTTCGTGAAAGAATGGCAACTGCCAATGGCCGAAGAGTTTTGGCTGCCCGCCGTGCTAAAGGAAGAAAAAAGTTAACAGTTGCCGATGAAGGGCGTCATAAAAGATAAATTTATTCCCTGAGTTTGTGAAATAAATAATAAAGTAAAAACTGGCGGAAGGTTTTTACTTTTTTTATTTTTAGCATTTCGATGACTGAAATAATTTCATTATTTTTGACGTTAACTTGATAAACTTACATTTTTTGAAAGTAAGTATAATATTTTTATGAACTTTAAAAAATTTTGGAAAGAAACTTTTGTTGGCTTTGTGGTAAAGAATGTATTGCTTGCCATTGTAGTGTTTATTTTACTCTCATGGGTGACCCTTATTTGTATTGATTTTTATACCCATCATGGTGAAGCTGAAATTATTCCCGATTTAAGAGGTGCTTATGTAGAAGAAGCTGAAATATTATTAAGCAAAAAAAATCTTTATCCGAAAGTAATAGATTCAGTATATATTCGAGATAAAAAACTTGGAACTATCGTTGAACAAATTCCTCCACCTAATTCTACTATTAAACGAAACCGTCCAGTTTATTTAATTATTAATTCTCGTCAGGTGAAACAAATACCTTTGCCTGATGTCATTGATGTTTCTTATCGTCAAGCTATTGCAATGCTTTCATCGGTTGGCTTATCAGTCGAGGGAGTTCAATATTTACCATCTGAATATAAAGATCTTGTTCTTGATGTAAAATATAAAGGGAGCAGTCTTTTGCCGGGTACACGTATTCCAGAAAGTAGTTCTGTAATCTTAGTAGTAGGTAGTGGTTATGGTGATAGTTTATCAGTCGTTCCTCAATTAAAAGGATTAACATTGCAAGAAGCAAAAGAAAAAGCTTTTTTAAATTCTTTTGTAATAGGATCAACTTCATACGATATACTTCCAAATGGAAATGACAATGATTATTTTATCTATCGCCAGCGTCCTTCCGCAGGAGAATCAGCAAATATTGGTAGCAGAATTGATATATGGTTGACTACTTCTAAAGAACGCTTAAAAGAAACTTTTGATGAAAATGACAATTCATTGGATAGTAATGGTGAGGATGAAATATTTTTCTGAAATTTTGTATATCATAATGTTGATAATTCTCTATATCAACAATCTTTTCTTAAATCCAATCTATTTTTAAAAAATCAATAAAATAATAAACTGAAAATTGTTAGAAGTAACTAAATGGGAAGAATTAATTGAATCTGCTGAAGAATCAGAATTTTATGAACATTACCGATTTAAAGTAGATAAAGGACAGTCACCATTACGAATTGATAAATATCTGGTTAATTGCATAGCGAATATTTCCCGTAATCGGATTCAGGAAGCTGCTGAAAATGGGAATATTTTGGTAAATGAAAAACCTGTAAAATCGAATTATAAGGTAAAGCCAGGAGATATCATTACTATTGTGATGATTTATCCACCTTCTCATTTTGAAATTATTCCTCAAAATATCCCTCTCAATATTGTTTATGAAGATGAAGAATTGATAGTGGTAAATAAGCAACCAGGCTTAGTAGTTCATCCTGGCATAGGCAACTATGATGGCACACTACTTAATGCCTTAGCTTATCACTTTAAAAATCAACAGGATATTGATTTTAATGATCCTCGTATTGGTTTGGTTCATCGAATTGATAAAGATACTTCTGGTTTGCTTTTAATTGCAAAAACAGAAGATGCAAAAACCCAGCTTGGAAAACAATTTTACGATAAAACAACCGAACGCCGATATCAAGCACTGGTATGGGGAAACATCAAAGAAGATGAAGGGACTATTGAAGGATCACTTGCCCGTGATCCACGAAACAGAATGTTGTTCTCGGTTTTTTCAGAAGAAGAAAATTCATCAGCTAAAAGGGCAGTAACTCATTATAAAGTACTGGAACGCCTGGCTTATGTTACATTAGTTGAATGCAAGCTGGAGACAGGACGAACGCATCAAATACGTGTTCACATGAAACATATTGGACATCCAGTCTTTAATGATGAACGCTATGGAGGAAATGAAATTTTAAGAGGAAATCCTTCGACTAGCTATCGTCAATTTGTAAAAAATTGCTTTGAAATTTGTCCTCGTCAGGCTTTACATGCCAAAACTTTAGGATTTATTCATCCTAAAACAGGAGAACTTATGAATTTCGATAGTGAATTGCCTGCTGACATGGAACAGTTGCTGGAAAAATGGAGAAATTATGCAAAAACAATCTAATTGATTCATTTTATTAATTCCAACATCAATATTAAAAAACCAACTATCAAGAAAAATCAACATAGTATCTTCTCGATGCGGCGTTGATGTCTTCCACCTTCAAAATCAGTTGTTAAAAAAATATCAATCATTTTTTTTGCTTCTTCTTGAGAAATAAAATGAGCAGGTAAAGAAATTACATTGGCATCATTGTGCTTTCGAGCTAAGAAAGCAATTTCTGACATCCAGCAAAGAGCACCACGTATTCCTTTATGTTTATTTACTGTTATATTAACACCATTACCACTTGCACAAAGGGCAATACCAAAATCAAAGTCACCATTTTCTACCGCAGTTGCCAATGGATGGGCATAATCAGGATAATCGCAGCTTTCTGTACTGTAAGTACCAAAATCTTTTAAAGCAGCTAAATTTTTCATTTTCAAATATTCAATCAGCTCATTTTTTAATTCATAACCTGCATGATCGCTACAAATGGCTATTTTTAATTCTGTCAATGGTTTCATAATTAATTTTATTTATATTCAGATATTTAAAAAATCAAACAAATAATTCTACATCTTCTTTGGTAATTTTAGATCCTCCTAAAATAATAAGACGTTCAACAATATTCCGAAGTTCACGAACATTACCGGGCCAATTTCTTTGCTGCAATAAAGATACAGCCTCTGGTTCAAACTCTTTGACCTGTCTTCCCTGTTCGGAACAAATCAGTTCACTAAAATGAGTAATCAAGAGTGGAATATCTTCTTTTCTTTCTTCCAGTGAAGGAACATGAATAGGAATAACATTTAAACGATGAAATAAATCTTCGCGAAAATTACCCTTTTCAATTTCGTTTATCAGATTTTTGTTCGTAGCTGCAATAACTCTCACGTTTACCTTGATGATTTTATCGCCTCCTACTCGAGTAAATTCGTTTTCCTGCAAAATTCGGAGCACTTTTGTCTGAGCTGATAAACTCATATCTCCAATTTCGTCTAAAAAAATAGTACCTTCATCGGCTTGTTCAAATTTTCCAATTCTTTGTTTGAGAGCTGAAGTAAAAGCTCCCTTTTCGTGACCAAATAATTCACTTTCAATTAATTCAGAAGGAATTGCTGCACAATTTACTTCAATAAAAGGAGCGTTTGCTCGATTGCTTTTTTGATGCAGTTGCCTGGCAACCAATTCTTTCCCTGTCCCATTATCACCAGTGATTAAAACTCGTGCATCAGTTGGAGCAACACGATCAATCAGCCTTCTTACTTTTTCTATCGCAGGCGATTGACCGATAATCTGGTATTTCTTTTCTGTATTTTTCTTTAATGTTTTCGATTCTGTTATAAGTTCTTTCCGCTCTAAAGCATTACGCACTGTGATTAATAAACGATTCAAATCAATAGGCTTCTCTATAAAATCAAATGCCCCTTTTTTGATACATTCTACTGCGGTATCAATAGTGCCATGCCCAGAAATCATTACAATGGGAACCTCAATTTCCCTTTCTTTCAAAAGCGTTAACAATTCAATGCCATCTATCTCTGGCATTTTTATATCAGAAAAAATCAAGTCAAATGCTTCATTTTGAGCAATTTCTAAACCTTGTTTGCCATTTTCAGCCAAAGATACTTTATGTTTTTCAAATTCGAGAATATCTTTTAGTGTATTACGGATACTGCGTTCATCATCAATTACTAATATTTTTGCCATGATTTTATCCTATTCCATTGTGTTTATTTTAAACAAATTGAAATTCAAAATTTTTAAAAACTTAAAAATAAGAATTTTTTACAACATAATAACATTAAAATGCATCTAATGAAGTTGCAATTGAAAATTGATACGAATAATTTCCTACTTGAAAAGTATTGACCCCAAACCCGACCTGAAATTTATATAATTTTACGCCTCCTCCAAAAGAAAAACCTGCCATACTTTTGAAATCTTCAATTTTCATTTCCTTACTCTGTCGATAATTGTAAGCAGCTATTAGGTAAAAATTATTCGAAGGAATAAATTCTAAACCAACAATAAAATGACGAAAAAGATTATCAAAAAAATCTATTTTTTTCGTTCCAGTGGAAGAAAGATATTCCATATCCCAATTTTGCAAGTTATGTAAAGTAAATGAAAAACGCAACGGCGCATGAGCTAATTTCTTAGTGGCTCCCAATTGTATATCGAAAGGTAAAGCTTCGTAATGTTGTCCTTCTTCGTCACTGTAATAACCTTTTAATTGTGTACCAACATTTCGTAAAACCAAACCAAGAGAAAACAGATTATTTATATCATTATAACTTATGCCTGCATCTAACGCCAGCCCAAAACTTGAATACCTCTCATATACGGAATAAACTGGCTTAAAAGTTCCTCCTACTGTAATTTTTTCATTTAACGGATAAGCATACATGATATAAAAAGCCATATCTTTTGCTGTAAATTCGCCAATTATTTCATTTTGTTCGGTAGTTTCTTTAAAAGTTCCATAATCCACATACTGGATCCCATAGGCTGTATAATGCTTGTCTTTAAAATTTTCCCCAAAAATAACACTACCAAACTGAATATCAGAAAGATAGTTTGCATAATTTAACGCTATTGAATGATGAGTGTTGGCTGTTAGTAAAGCTGGATTTCGAAAAGCAAAATTCAAGTCATTGTCTCTGATAGAAACATTGGTGCCGCCTAAACCAGCTATTCGAGAAGAAACAGGTAAATCTAAAAACTTATAAACACCTTGTCCTGCTTGAGAATATATTAAGATATTGATATTTAGCCAAAAAAGTAGAGATAAACTTATTTTCCTTTTCATTCAAGAAATATTACAAGAAATATTAATACTAAAAAAATAAAATTAAGCTGCTCTTAAAAAATTTTTAAAGGTATATCATTTTAATTATTTGGAAAAAATTTTTTAAGATCGAGTTTACTCATAAAAACTATTTTTTTAATTATATTTAAAAATTTTATGCTGATATACAATCACTTACAAACAACAAAATTATTTAATTTAATTTTTCAGAGTAAACTTACAATTCAATTCTAAAAATATAAACGTTAAAAATAAAAAAAAGTACATCTAAAAATAAATATTTCAAGAGAAATGAATAATTTTGCCATAGAAGAAAAAATAAATATTTTTTCTTTATTAATTATATAAACATTTTAAAAAAAAATTGTACATTTGCTCCATCTGAAAAATTTATAAAAAGACCTTATAATTATGGATATCAAAAAATCGTCTAAAGCTTCATTAGAAGACAAAAAATCAATTTTTATTTTATTGGGTTTAGTAATAGCTTTATCCTTTCTTTACATAGGATTGGAATGGACGCAACGTGAAATTAAAGTTTATGAAGATGTAAGTACTGAGTTAATTACCGAAGAAGAACTCGATATTATTCAAACAACACAGCCAGAAACTCCTCCCCCTCCTCCACCTCCTGCACCAGAAGTAGTAGAAGTATTAAATGTTGTAGAAAACACTGCTGAAACACAAACAATTAACATTCAGACAGAAGATATAAAAAATAAACCGATTGATATTGTAGCAGCACCAGTCGCAGCTCCTATACAAGAAGAAGATGAACAAGTTATCTTCCAGGTAGTTGAAGAAATGCCACATTTCCCGGGAGGTGAACAAGCTTTGATGAAATGGTTGAGTGAAAATATCAGGTATCCAGTTATTGCTCAAGAAAATGGAATTCAAGGACGTGTAATTTGCCAATTTGTAGTAAACACTGATGGTTCAATAGTTGATATTCAAGTGGTAAGAGGTGTTCATCCAAGTCTGGATGAAGAAGCAGTGCGAGTTATTAAATCTATGCCTAAATGGGTTCCAGGGAAACAACGTGGAAAGCCCGTACGAGTAAGATTCACTCTTCCTATCAACTTTAAATTACAATAATTATTAATCGAGATAGGAAGTTAGTCTTATGATTTAATATTGACTTCGAAAAATTTAAAACCGTTTGGTAGCTCTAAACGGTTTTTTAATAAAGGAATTTCAACTTTGGAAAACGAAACATATGAAGAAATAGCAGCGTTAGTCGGACTGATAACTCCGATCCAAAATGAAGAAAAAGCATCCGAATACTTGGAGGAACTAGCCTTTTTAACCGAAACAGCAGGAGCCAAGCCACAAAAAATTTTTCTTCAGCGTCTCAATTGTCCTGATCCAAATACTTTTATTGGTCCAGGAAAATTGATAGAAATAAAATCATATATCATTGAGAATAATATTAATGTAGTTATTTTTGATGATGAATTAAGCGCAAGACAACTCCGAAATCTGGAAAAAGAACTCAATGTAAAAATTTTAGACAGAACTAATTTAATTTTAGATATTTTTGCCAAACGTGCTAAAACTGCAGTTGCCAAAACTCAAGTTGAATTGGCACAATATCAATATATGTTACCTCGCTTAAAACGTATGTGGACACACCTGGAACGACAACAAGGAGGAATTGGCACTCGCGGTCCTGGTGAAACACAAATAGAAACTGATCGGCGGATCATTCTTTCAAAAATTGCCACTTTAAAGAAAAAATTAAAGGAGATTGAGCAACAAACCATAACTCAACGAAAAAATAGAGGAAAATTAGTACGTGTCGCTTTAGTAGGCTATACGAACGTAGGAAAATCAACTTTAATGAATTTACTTAGCAAAACAGATCTCCTGGCAGAAGATAAACTTTTTGCTACAGTTGATACTACGGTACGAAAAGTAATTATTCATAATTTGCCTTTTTTACTTACTGATACCGTTGGATTTATCCGTAAATTACCTCATCAACTTATTGAATCGTTCAAATCAACTTTAGATGAAGTACGTGAAGCTGACTTGTTATTACATATTGTGGATATTTCCCATCCTAATTTTGAAGAACAAATTCAAATAGTTAATCAAACACTGAAAGAAATTTGCGGTGAGGAGAAACCCATGATTTTAGTTTTTAATAAAATTGATGCTTTTCCTTATAAGCCGAAAGAAGCTGACGATCTTTCACCTCTGCAACGTGAAAGCATCAGTCTGGAAGAATTGGAAAAAAGCTGGATGGCTAAAATCAATGAAGATTGTGTATTTATTTCTGCAAAAGAAAAACAAAACATTGACAAGCTAAAGGAGTTAATGTACAAAAAAATAAAAGCTATTCACATTCAACGTTATCCGTACAATGATTTTTTATATCCAGATGATTTATCTGCAAACTAAAAAATAACAAACCAATTCCTAATAACTTTTAACTATGAAAACTTATCGTCAACTTACTAAAAAAGAGATTACTTCGCTCACCTTACAAGGTTGCCTTGCAGAAGATTGGAATCAAATAAAAGTTACTCCCGATTTCAATAGTCAATTTGTTGTAAATGTTCATTTTTCAGGAGAAATATTTTTGGAGGGTTTTCAGAAAATTTTTGAACTGCCCGGCGGAGTCAAAAAACATGCTGGCATTTATAATTGTTGTCTTCACAATGTAACGGTTGAAAAAGATGTTTACATTAACAGAATTCATAATTACATCGCCAATTATACCATTGGTGAGGGTTCATATATTGAAAATGTCAATTTATTAGTGGTAGATGGCTGGTCAACTTTTGGAAATGGTGTAAGGGTTCCTGTAATGAATGAAGGTGGAGGACGGGAAATTCCCATTTTTGATTATCTATCTGCTCCATTAGCTTATATTTTAACACTTTATCGTCATCGACCTACCTTAATTCAGAATCTTCAGAAACTAATAGATGACTATGCTTCTTCTATTGGTTCCAGTAAAGGTTCAATAGGACAAAATGTTCATATCATAAATTGTGGCACCATTCGGCAAGTTAGAATAGGAAATTATGCCAACATTGAAGGAGCTTCAGTATTATTCAATGGAAGTATTAATAGCACCGCATTAGCTCCTATCACTATTGGTGCAGGTGTTAAATGCAATGATTTTATCATTAGTTCTGGAGTTTCTATTACCGATTCTACGTTGGTCTCTCGCTGCTTTATAGGACAAGGCTGTATTTTGGGCAAGCATTATTCAGCTCTTGACTCACTTTTCTTTTCAAACTGTCAAGGAATGCACGGTGAAGCAACTGCTATTTTTGCTGGACCTTATACTGTCTCCCATCACAAATCAACCCTTTTGATTGCTGGAATGTTTTCTTTTTTGAATGCAGGAAGTGGCTCCAATCAAAGCAATCACATGTATAAATTAGGTCCTATTCATCAAGGTATGGCTGAGCGAGGAGCAAAAACAACCAGTGATTCCTATTTACTCTGGCCAGCCAAAATTGGCGTATTTACACTTGTTATGGGACGGCATACAAAGCATTCTGACACTTCCGATTTGCCTTTCTCCTATCTAATTGAAAAAGGTACTGAAAGTATTTTGGTACCAGGTATTAATTTGCGAAGCGTTGGTACGATAAGAGATGCTCAGAAATGGCCTAAGAGAGATAATCGAAAAGATACCAGAAAGTTAGATCCAATTAATTTCAATCTATTGAGTCCTTATACTATTCAAAAAATGATAAAAGGTGTGGAAATTCTTAGAAAACTTCAGAAAATTTCAGGTGAAACGACTGAAATTTATACCTATCAAAATTGTACTATTAAAAAATTGGCTTTATTAAAAGGAATCGACCTTTATAAAATGGGAATCTATAAATTTTTGGGAAATTCATTGATCAGTAGATTAAACGAAAAGAAATTTAGTAATATAGAAGAACTCAGACAGTACCTTATTCCTGATACGCAAACTGGACGGGATGAATGGATTGATCTGGCAGGTTTAATTGCTCCAAAAAGTGAAGTTGAAAACCTCATTAAAAAAATTGAAGTTGGAACAATAAATTTGTCGGAAATCCAGTTAGAATTTGAAAAAATGCATCAAGAATATTATACATATGAATGGACGTGGGCAAAAGAAAAACTGGAAATTCATTGGGGAAAACCTATTGAAGAAGTTACTATTGATGAAATTATAAGTATGATTGAATTGTGGAAAAAATCAGTAATTACGTTGGACGAATTAATCTACGAAGATGCCAAAAAAGAATTCAGCCTGAATGCAAAAACTGGTTTTGGGGTAGATGGCGATGAAGAACAAAAAAATCTTGATTTTGAATCAGTAAGAGGAAGTTTTGAGAATAATCCTTTCGTCCTGGAAGTTATAAATCATATAAAAATTAAGAGGGAATTAGGTGATAGACTTATTTCACGTCTTGAAAAATGTAGAGTGAATTAGAACATCCAGCTCATTTTTCAAAAAAATTTATGTATAGCATGGGAAGTTGAAAAATTTTTTATGCTTTTTCGTTTCCTGAGGAAAAACGAAAATAGCAAAAACAATGATTTTTGTCGAATAACTGAAGAATATAGTAAAAAAGAAAGTTTTACAAGGAAAGAATAACTTGTGATCTAGCTGGGATTCGAACCCAGGACCCCATCCTTAAAAGGGATGTGCTCTACCTGCTGAGCTACTAAATCTTCAAAAGAGGTTGCAAAGATACAGTTTTTTTAAAAAATATCAAAGTTAATTCAATTATTTCTTATTAGTTACTTCCTTCAAACACAAAATTGAAAAGAATTTTGCTTTTTGATGATTCATAGTATAAATATTATCTTTGTAAATAATTAGGAAATTACTTTGTGTGGAAACTTTCCCTGCCATCTTATTAACTTTATTGTTTTCCGCCTTCTTTTCAGGAATGGAAATTGCTTTTGTCTCATCAAATAAACTACGTTTCGAATTAGATAAAAAACAACGTAGTTTAAGTTCTTATTTTTTATCCATTTTTTATGAACACCCTAATCAATATATTTCTACCATGCTGGTAGGAAATAATATTGCTCTTGTCATTTATGGATTATTAATGGCAAAAATATTAAACCCACTGTTTGAACCTATAGGTAATCAATTTATAATAACTTTTTTACAAACCATTATTGCTACTGCAATTGTACTCATTACGGCTGAATTTTTGCCCAAAACGATTTTCCGTATCAATTCTTATTTATGGTTGCGAGTATTTTCAGGCATTTTGTTTTTCTTTTATGTCGTTTTGTATCCTATAACTTATTTCGTAACATGGTTATCATTTTCAGTACTTCATTTATTTGGAGTTAAAACCAGTGATGCTTCCCGAGAAAAAGTATTTTCACGGGCAGACTTGAATTATTTGATTCAGGAAAGTTTTGAAAATAAAAATGACGAAAAGGAGATTAATAAGGAAGTAGAAATTTTTCAGAATGTGTTAGACTTTTCAAATGTGAAACTCCGCGATTGTTTAGTGCCTCGAACTGAAATCGTTGCATTGGATTATGAAGTTGATGAAGAAACTCTGAAACAAACTTTTATTGAAACAGGCTTCTCAAAAATTCCCATTTATAAAGGAAATATAGATAATATTATTGGTTATATTCATTCTTCTGAAATGTTTGTTCATCCAAAAGACTGGCGTGATCATCTAAATCAAATTCCTATCGTACCAGAAAACATGTCTGCTCAAAAATTGTTAAAAATTTTTCTAAAGGAGAAAAAAACTATTGCAGTCGTGATTGATGAATTTGGAGGAACCGCGGGTATCGTAACACTGGAAGACATTATTGAGGAAATTTTTGGAGAAATAGAAGATGAACATGATACACATGAATATACGTGTGAACAACTGAATGAAAAAGAATACCTGTTCTCAGGCAGATTAGAAATCAAGGAAATTAATGAAAAATTTAATTTAAATATTCCTGAATCAGACAATTATGAAACAATAGCTGGGTTTATCCTTTATCATCTCGAACGTTTTCCTAAACTAAACGAAGTCATTCAAATTGATAAATTTACCTTAAAATGTATAGAAATAAAAAATAATCGAATTGAATTAGTAAAATTATCTCTCTAAAATTATAATATTTTGATATTTAGATAATTAATTAAGCCTCAAATGAATTCTAAAAAATTAAGGAAATAGAAAATAAAAAAGTTGAATAATTTTTTTGTATATTCGTGCTCTCAAAATCGGCAGTAGAACAATTTAGTGAATAATTTTTAAATTTAAAAAATGGCAACATTAGGGAAAATCAGAAGTAAAGGAATTTTACTGGTTGTAGTAGTAGGGTTAGCATTATTAGCATTTATCATTGGTGACTTTTTAAATTCGAGTACCTCTTATTTTAACAAATCACGTGAAAAAGTAGCTCAAATTGCAGGAGAAAACATAAATATTAGACAATTTAGTGAGGCAATTGAGCAAATGACACAAGTGTACAAAATTGAAACAGGTCAAACTGAACTAAATGAAGATATTATTTCACAAATTCGTGCTAGCGTATGGGAAAGTTTGGTAAATGAAATAATTTTAAATAAGGAAGCAAAAAAATTAGGACTCACAGTAAGCCCTGAAGAACTTTCTGATCAATTGATTGGATATAATATACATCCTTTGATTCTTCAACGGCGTGTTTTTGCTGATGAAAATGGTCAATTTAGCCGTTCGTTATTGATTCAATTTTTAAATAGTTTTGATGCAACTCCTACCAGTAACGAAATGAAACAGCAAATTGATATGGCAAAAAATTATTGGTTGTTTTGGGAAAAAAATGTAAAAAATAGCATTCTTCAAGAAAAATACAATAAATTAATAACTTCTGCGGTAACAGCCAATGGTGTTGATGCGAAAATGAATTATGAAGCAAGAAAATTCACTGTCGATAGCTGGTATGTGGTACAACCTTATGTTGCTGTTCCCGATTCATTAGTTACTGTAACAGCCAGTGAAATCAGAGCTCGTTATAATAAACAAAAAGAATTTTTCAAACAAGAAGAAAATTGTTCTATTGATTACGTGGTTTTTGACATTAAGCCATCACCCGAAGATTTCAAAGAAGTCGAACAATGGATAAATCGCTTAAGTGAAGAATTTAGAACAACTTCTGATGTAATAGGCTTAGTTAATTCAAATTCTGATATTATCTATGATGGTCGACCTTATTCTGAACAAACAATCCCACCTATGTTAAAAGATTTTGCTTTTAAAGGTAAAACAGGTGATGTTTTTGGACCTGTTTTTGAAAATGATACTTATATTATGGCTCGCATTATGGAAACTGGCATTCTGCAACCCGATTCTGTAAAACTTCGTCATATCTTTTTACCAAAAAGTGAAGAAGCAAAAGCCGACAGTATTATAAAAGCCATTCGCTCAGGAGCAGATTTCGCTTTATTAGCAAAAAAATATTCAGCCGTTCCTCAAACGGCAGCCAATGGTGGCGAAATTGGGTGGTTGACTTATGATATGAAAGGAATTGATAAAGAAATATTGGAAAATGCTTTTAATAAACCTTTAAATGAAGTATTCACTATCAAAAATGCTCAAGGTACTCAAATAATGCAAGTTACGGCTAAAACCACTCCCAAAAAAAAGGTAAAAGTGGCTATTCTCCAACGTAAAGTCACCCCAAGCAGTAAAACTTATAGCCTAATTTATAATCAAGCAAAACAATTTGCAGCCGAAAATAACGCAGAATTATTTGCAAAAAGAGCTCAGGAGAAAGGTTATATTGTTCATCATGCTGAAAGGGTTCTTAAAAATGATAATCAGCTTCACTCTATTTCTAATTCGCGTCAAATTATTCGATGGGCCTTCCAATCACCCAAAGGAAGCGTATCAGATGTGTTTGATTGCGAGAATCAATATGTAGTAGCAATGGTCACAGAAAAAAATCAAAAGGGTTATCAACCTATTGAAAAAGTTTCAGCTCAATTAAAAAGTGAAATCATTAAAGATAAAAAAGCTGATCTGATGATCAAAAATATATCAGCACAATTAAAGAAAACCCCTACACTGGAGGATTTGGCTTCTACTCTCGGTACAGAAGTAAAAACAGCCGAAGCAATTAATTTTACTTCCTATCAATTTGGATTAGCTGGTTTCGAACCTTATATCATAGGAAAAGCTACTGTCATTCCATTAGATAAAATTTCAGGTCCTTATAAAGGAAATGCAGGCGTTTATGTTCTTAAAACTTCTAACAAACAAGAAAGCCAAGAACCTTTTAATGTAAAAAATGAAATTTCACAATTGAATTCTCGTTACCTCTATTCTTTATTTTATGCTATTATAGATGACTTGCGAGAAAAATCAGAAATTATTGATAATCGTTCTAATTTCTATTAATAAAATATTTCAGTTCTTAATTAAACGGAATGGAAAATACTTCATTCCGTTTATTTTTTATAATTTTGATACTCGTTGCCAAATAACATAAAAAAATTACGAAAACTTTTAAAGCGAATAAATGATTGAATTTGAAAGTTTTCCATGAAAAAAATTTTATAATAGAAACCATCAATAAAAATGAATAAAAAATCATTGATAGGATTAACTTTAGAAGAACTTAAAACTATCGTAACCGATTTTGGAATGCCTTCTTATACGGCTAAACAAATTGCAGAATGGTTATATAAAAAACGGGGTCTTGCTATCAATGAAATGACCAATATTTCTTCAAAAAACAGAGCCTTGCTCAATGAGAAATATAAGGTTGGTCGCTCTGAACCTCTTCAAGTAACTATTTCGAAAGATGGAACAAAAAAATATTTATTCGCTACTGAAAATAACCATTTTATCGAAACAGTTTTGATACCTGAAGAAAATCGTGTTACTCTGTGCGTTTCTTCACAGGCAGGCTGTAAAATGAATTGCCTGTTTTGTATGACAGGAAAACAAGGATTTGTTTCTCAATTGTCAGCAGGAGAAATTCTTAATCAAATTTTATCCGTTCCTGAAGCCAGTGAAATCACCAATTTGGTTTTTATGGGCATGGGAGAACCTTTTGATAACACAATAGCAGTATTAACCGCTTTGGAAATTCTTACAGCCGATTATGGATATGCATGGAGTCCTCACAGAATAACTGTATCGACTATCGGACTTATACCAGGCATGAAACTTTTTCTGGAAAAAACCAATTGTCATCTTGCCATTAGTTTACATTCACCCTTTCATGAAGAAAGGCTTCAATTAATTCCTGCTGAAAAAGCTTATCCCATCAAAAAAATATTAGAAGAATTGAAAAAATATGATTTCAGTAAGCAGCGAAGACTTTCTTTTGAATATATTATGTTTGATCATTTCAACGACACTATGCGACATGCTCGAGAATTAGTAAAATTATTGAAAGAAATTCCTTGCCGAGTAAATTTAATTCGTTTTCATGCTATTCCTGATGTCCCATTAAAAACTTCGAGTGAAGAAAAAATACTTTCGTTTCGCAATTACCTGAATGAAAATGGAATTATTGCCACTATTCGTAAATCGCGAGGTGAAGATATTTTTGCCGCTTGCGGCATGTTGTCCACATCAGCTAAAGAAAAAGAAACTAAAAATCAATTGTAAAACTGTATGAAAAAATCAATAAATATTTTTTTTAAGAAAAATTGGCTGATATTTTTTTTGTTGTTTTTTGGAGTAAATATCTGCAATATTCAAGCCCAACAATTTTTATCTACAATTTCAGATTCTCTAACGGCAATTGCTAATGAAGAAACATATATAAAAAGAATTGCTATAAAAGATTTTTCAGTAACCCAGAAACCAAAAAAAGTAATTATTACTGCTGATGAAAGATTAAGTTATATCCCTTTCAGACCTGAAAATGTAGAAAGAATTTACAACGCTCTTGAAAAAATTTTGATGCCTACTTACGAAGGTTATAAAATTGTTTGTCAAGTGGATAATAAACCTATTGAAGAATTAATACCCAATTTTTACAGAACGGGGAAAAAAGATAAAAGTAGAATTTTTACAACAAAAAAAATAGAATTTCCTCTGGTTAAAAATCTTTCTCGTCCTTATGAAATTACTCGGGGTCTTCAAAACAAACACATTGCTGTATGGCCCAGTCATGGTTATTACTATAATCAAAATTTAGCACGATGGCAATGGCAGAGAGCCAGACTTTTACAAACGGTAGAGGATGTTTATACTCTTTCGTATGTTTACCCTTATCTGATTCCAATGCTTGAAAACGCTGGTGCTAATATTTTAATTCCCAGAGAAAGAGATGTACAAAAAAATGAAATTATTGTGGACAATGATATGAGCGATGACTTATCAAAATATTTTGAATTTAATCAATCCTTTCAGTGGGGAAATGGGCGAAGTGCTGGTTTCTCAAATCCAAAAAATAGTTATCTGGATGGAGAAAATCCTTTTATGATGGGTACTTACCGACAAATTTTATCTGTAAATAACAAAGATAAAGTTAGCTCTGTTGAATGGATACCTTTTATTCCTCAGTCAGGTAAATATGCCGTATATGTTTCTTATAAAACGCTCAACAAAAGCACTTCTACAGCACACTACACTGTATATCATAAAGGTGGTCAAACAGAATTTTTGGTCAATCAAAAAATGGGAGGCGGTACATGGATTTATTTAGGAACATTTTATTTTAACGAAGGTTGCAATGAAGACAGTAAAGTAGTTCTTACCAATTTAAGTTCAAAAAAGAATGAAATCATAACTGCTGACGCTGTAAAATTTGGTGGTGGCATAGGAAATATTGCACGTCAACCTTTGGCAGAAGGATTAATAACAAATTTGAAAAGTTCAGAAGAACTAATAATTGAAAAAAACAAAATTTCAGACAAAAATTTTCATCAAGATACAATTCATGAATCTGAAATAAGTGGTTATCCACGATTTACTGAAGGTTCACGTTATTGGCTGCAATGGGCTGGATTTCCTGATAGTGTTTACAGTTTTACAAAAAGGAAAAATGATTATATTGACGATTATCAATCACGCGGATTGTGGGTCAACTATTTGATTGGTGGCTCACCACTTGCTCCTTCTGAGAAGGGATTAGGAATTCCAATTGATCTGTCGCTGGCTTTTCATACTGATGCTGGAACAACAAGCAATGATTCTATCATAGGCACTTTAGGAATTTGCACTGTCCTTAATTCGTATCAAAAAGATATTTTCAAAAACAAAATTTCACGCTGGACTTCACGCGATTTAACAGATATCATTCAAACGCAAATTGTGACTGATATTCGTAATATGTATGCTCCAGAGTGGACTCGACGTGGGATTTGGAATAAAAATTACAGTGAATCAAGATTACCAGAAGTCCCTTCTATGTTATTGGAATTACTTTCTCATCAAAATTTTGCAGATATGCGTTATGGACTCGACCCACGTTTTCAATTTTTAGTGAGCCGCTCTATTTATAAAGGGATATTAAAATATCTACATTCTGACAATCCCAATAAATATTGTGTACAACCCTTGCCTGTGAAGCAATTCAGTGTTCAATTCATTGACACAACCACTTTAAAATTGCGATGGACTAATGAAATCGATTTTTTGGAACCAACTGCTGTACCGGAATATTTTGTAGTGTATATGCGAAGAGATGAAAATGATTTTGATAATGGGATTTTAGTAAAAAATAACGAGTATACTGTCAATATTGAACCAGGTAAAATTTATAGTTTTAAAGTAACAGCCGTGAATAAAGGTGGCGAAAGTTTTCCTTCTGAAATTCTTTCTGCTTATCGGGCTCCCGATGAAAAAGGTGAAGTGTTAATTGTAAATGGCTTTACCCGATTAAGTGCACCTGAAAGCTTTTCAATAGATACGCTTTATGCGGGTTTTGTAAATGACAAGGATGCAGGTGTTCCTTATTTGTATCAATATAATTTTACAGGGAAACAATATGAATTCAGTAAAAATAAACTTTGGGTTAATGACGATGCTCCTGGTTTTGGCGCCAGTTATGCAAATTATGAAGGAAAAATATTAGTGGGGAATACATTTGATTATCCTTTTTTACATGGAAAAGCAATTAAGGAAGCAGGTTATTCATTTTCTTCTTGCAGTAGTGATGCTATTATCAATGAAGAAATTAATCTGAATGATTATAAAATGGTAGATCTAATCTTGGGAAAACAAAAACAAACTTATATAGGTAATGGTGAGAAATCTTCTGCTTTTAAAACTTTCCCACTTGATTTGCAAAGAAAAATCAATTTATTTTGCCAAAATGGTGGAAATTTATTTGTAAGTGGAGCTAATATTGTTTCCGATTTATGTGATAATCCATTAACTTTGCCTGAAGAACGTTCTTTTCTTGAAAATACTTTAAAATTAAAATATTGCACTCATCAAGCTGCTGTAACAGGAGAAGTGAAATTTATAAATTCACCTCTTCCTTTTTTTAAAAAAATGAATTTTAGCTATTTTCACGAGCCAAATGAATTTTGTTATTTTGTTGAATCACCAGATGCGTTTGAACCTAATGATAAGAAAGCTTATACGATTTGCAGATATTCAGAAAACAATTTGAGTGCTGCAGTAGCTTATGATGGAAATTATAAAGTTTGTGCCTTTGGCTTCCCATTCGAAACTATTATTTCTGAAAACGATCGACAAAATATTATGGAATCAATTTTATCATTTTTCACAAAACATTAATCGTAATTAACAAACAAAAATTATCAATTGAAACCTTAGCATTCTAAAAAACCTTAATGACTTATAATAAACAAATCTGGCAATTTTTTTTAAAATAGAATATAAATACAAATTAAAAAGAAAAATAAGCCGCCATAAATAAGTTGAAGTAAATAATCAACCTAACTAAATGAAGCCGACTTCAAATAGATAAACAAATAAAATACATATACTTTTAAGTAGAAAGACAATTTTTTTAACTTCTTATCTGTTTTTTTAAAATACTGATATGGTTTAACTTAATAAAATTATTTAGAGATGAAAAATAAAATTTTGATATTACTATCGGCTATTTTCTTCTTGTTGGGCTGCCAGAAAACAAAAACTTCTTTACCCGTAGCCACAGGTACCATGTTTGAAGTTATAGTAGTGATGGATGAACCAGCATGGTCTTCTTTACCAGGAAACACTTTACGTGAAACATTAGATCAGCCAATGGAAGCTTTGCCTCAACCTGAACCCATTATTGATATGCATCATTGCCAACATCAGGAATTCTCAAACATGTATAAATCATCTCGGAATATTTTAATTACCGAGATTTCTGAAAAACATGTACAACCAAAAGTAATCTATACAAAAGATAAATGGGCTTCTCCTCAAGCTATTGTTCAGATTACTGCTCCAAATGACAGTTCTTTTGCAAATACAATTCGTCAATATGGTAATAAAATTTTAGATTACTATGTCATTACAGAACGTGAACGTTTTATTGAATTTAATAAAAATCATTTGAATTTGAAAGCAAAAACAGAAATAGAACAAATGTTTGGCATCCAGATTGATGTTCCTAGTTTTCTGACCAAATCTACCAAGAAAAAAGATTTTTATTGGCTTACCAATGATAATCCTAAAATTCGTCAAGATTTGGTGATTTATTCTTATCCATATACCGATAAAAATACTTTTACCAAAGAATATCTTTTAGCAAAACGTGATACTGTAATGAAAACCAATATACCAGGAGAAATTCAGGGTTCTTATATGGGGACAGAATACAAAAATTATCCACCGATTTTTAGGGAGATTTGGGTTAATGGAGGTTATTGTGCTGAAATTAAAGGACTTTGGAAAATGATAAATGGTGCCGCTATGGGTGGTCCTTTTTACAGCCATACTCGCTTAGATGAAATTAATCAAAAAGTGATAACGGTAGAAGGATTTGTATTTGCACCAGGAGAAAGGAAACGAAATGCTATCCGACAATTAGAAGCAGTTATTTATACTACCAAACTTCCACAGGAAATTAATGCATTAAAAGAAGTTTCTGTTACACCAAAAAATAATTAGAAAAATATAACGAAACAATAATGGATAAAATAATTATTGGAATTACACAAGGAGATATTAATGGAATCGCTTACGAAGTGATTTTAAAATCTTTATCTGATGCTGCTATTTTTGATTTATTCACCCCTGTCATTTACGGCTCTTCAAAAATAGCAGCATATCATAGAAAAGTTTTAAATATTCAAAACTTGAGTTTTAATAATATTAATTCAGTAGAAGAAGCAAATCCAAAACGAATTAATATTATAAATTGTACGTCCGATGAAGTCAAAGTAGAGTTAGGTCAACCTACGGCTGAGAGTGGAAAAGCTGCACGGGATGCTTTGGAACGAGCTTGTTCTGATCTGGGAAAAGGTTTAATCCATGCTTTGGTAACAGCTCCTATCAATAAGAAGAATATTCAGTCGGAAAAATTTCATTTTCCAGGTCATACTGAATATCTGGCTGAAAAATTTGGAACAAACAAAGCACCTCTTATGATGCTGATCAATGATTTTATGCGAATAGCTGTCGTAACAGGACATATTCCCTTGCAGAAAGTTGCCTCAACATTGACAACAGAATTGATTCTTGAAAAGATAGAAACACTCAATGATTCGTTGAAGGAAGATTTTTTAATTGTTCGTCCACGTATCGCTGTACTGGGACTCAATCCTCATGCAGGCGATGAAGGCGTAATTGGCGACGAAGAAGAACAAGTAATTATTCCAGCATTGAAAGCAGCCAGCGAAAAAGGAATTATTTGTTTGGGACCTTATCCTGCTGATGGTTTTTTTGGTTCAGGAAATTTTTCAAATTTTGATGGTATTCTGGCAATGTATCACGATCAAGGGCTTATTCCATTTAAAACTCTATCAGTAGAAAGTGGTGTTAATTTTACGGCTGGATTATCAATTGTTCGAACTTCACCAGCTCACGGAACAGCTTATGACATAGCTGGAAAAAATTTAGCATCAGAAAATTCTTTCAGAGAAGCTTTGTATATGGCTTGCGATATTTACAAGAATAGAACATGGAACAAGGAAATCAAGTCCAATCCTTTAAAAATAACTCCAAAATCTGAAAATGAAACAAACATTCAGATTGAATAAATATGTTGAATAAAACTCAACAAGAAGAAATTTTTTATGGCTGTCAATCAACCATTTTTGGAGATTGCTGCCTTGTTTTTAATAGACAAAACATTTTGCGACTTTTCTTCACCGACGACAGAGAAAAAACACTTCAATATTTTGAGCAATTAACTGAAAAAATGAATTTAAAAAGGTATGATGAAAAAGCAAAAGAACTAATTGATCAAATTTTTATAGAAAGAAAAACTTTTCCATTAGCATTAAAAGGAACGACCTTTCAATTGTCTGTCTGGAAAGCCTTACAAGCCATACCTTTTGGTGAAAAAACCACTTACAAAGCTATTGCTGAAGTAATTGGTCATCCTGATGCAACACGAGCTGTAGGAAATGCTGTTGGAGCCAATCCTGTAGCATTTTTAATTCCCTGTCATCGAGTCATTCGGAGTGATGGACAGTTAGGCGGTTACCGATGGGGCGTGGAACGAAAACAAAAAATGCTGGAATGGGAAAAAAATCAACTTCAAAAATAAATTCATTTATTCAGCCATCTTTTCGTTAAATCCTGATAATACCAAACCGCTATCAAAGTGCATCCTTAATCCAATGATATAAACAGACTGATTTTACCGTTTCTTTATCCAGATTTTTTAATTGTTCTGCTAATGTATCTTCAACATCTTTCAAAGATTCGAA
>JAGPGD010000075.1 GCA_018056165.1 Paludibacteraceae bacterium
TTACTTTTAATTTTTCTAACCACTCGCCCATTTCTTTCAAAGAACTTGTTGTTGTACCAAAAGTGCGGGTTTCTGTTTGGATACCCTTGCCCATTACTGTAGCTACTACAGTGTCGCGGTGTACATCGAGACCACAACCTCTCTCAATGACCTGTTCATATTCAATTGTTTGCTTTGCCATATCTTTTTTTATTCAAAGATACAACATTCGCAACAAAATTTTCATCCGTGTTTGTGTTTGGAATCTATCATGGGTGTTTCATAATACTAAAGTTATTTTGTTAAAAATCATTCTTTTGGTATCAATTACTTTCCCATCAGCAATCAGGGCATACAAGTACATGCCAGCTACAAACTCAGAGCCTTGAATAATTACATTTCCTTTTCCTCTTTCGGTGATTGGGTATCTTTTTAATTGAGTTCCGTTCATGTCATATACATAAATTGATGCATTGGAAATTGTTGTTGGCAGATAATATCCTATTGTAGTTGTAGTGTTAAATGGATTAGGATATTTTGATCTAATACAGTGTAGGTAAGTGTACCGGTTACGTTCAGTTCAGTTTTTATTGCTCCTACTTTGGCCACTCCGTTATTGTTTTTTGTTTTAAGGTTTCTATTTCAGATTTCAATTCCTTTACTGATTGGATTAACAAAGGCACTAGCCCAATGTAATCTACTGATAAATAGCCATCAGCGTCTTCGTACACTAATTCGGGATAGATTTGCTGTAGTTCCTGCGCAATTACGCCATAATGTTTTTTCTTAAATAATTGAGATTTTTCATCATAATATGCTGTTTCAGTCTTAGCAGAATCATTTGGAGTTTTGTAGTAACGTTGCTTTAAATTATATTCTATGGGTATTGTCCATCTGATCCTAATAATTTTCCCATAATATTATCTTTTAGTTTAATCTTTTTATTATTTTTTATTGGCAACATTTTCAAACTTAGAAGTAATTATAGAGTGTCAGTGCGTTGTTCTTATACTTGCCACCAACGTTTTATTTCCGCCATAAATATACAACATTTGTAAATAAAAAACATAAATTATGAAAATTATTTTAGAGTTTATACAAAATCTTTTTTGATTGAATGATTAAGGATATCATTTAATTTTTCGTAGAAATAACCTTCTGTTTTATGAAAGACATTTCACACAATATAATCGCGAGGAAGCAACGTGTGGATTACAAATCCTCTGATTAACATTGCTTCGGATTGCAAATCCTTGCTTCGAGGGGTCACTGCATGATCCACGAGAATTATTTTTTAACCTATGTGGGCTTGTTGGTAACCATTTGATTGTAACATTGCTTCGAGTTGAAAATCCTCGCTTCGAGGACATATTTCTACTTGTATTTTACCTGCCAAGGCAAAAGTTTCATAACCGCAAGTCTGAGACCTGCAGCAAGCGCAAATGGAAATATCCGCTGCCTGTAACGGATTTTCCCTTCCAAATTTTGTAAAAAATGATCTAAAAGCCAATACCAATCGGCTTTTAAGAATATTCCAGTAAATTTAATATACGCAAGAAAAATACTATTTTTTTCTTCTAACAAAGTTATTTTATTGAATTTTTTTGTATGTTTGTAAAAATAAAATAATATTCAATATGTGATAAACAACTAATAATTCCATTGTAAGCAAAAAATTATTTAAAAAAACACATTGAACAAATAATAATCAATTTGTTATATATAAAATATACCACTTTTGAAAGGAAAATCCATTCCAATGGAGAATTGTTAGATCCAAAACTACTTTTCCTTGACGATAATTATTCTTATCTTCATCTGGCCATTTCACCAGATGGAACTTTGTTGATTTTTAGCAACAATAGACCGGGTGGAAAAGGGGCTTATGATTTATATTATGTAACACACCAAAATATAACCTCCAGCTGGAGTGAAGTAAAATCATTTGCTGAATCAGTCAATACGGAGGGTAACGAAGTTTTTCCTTTCTTGAGTGCCGATGGTTATCTTTATTTCAGCAGTGATGACAAAGCTGGTTTTGGCAGATTGGATATTTATCGAATTCCTTTACAGGATGCTTTGAATGGAAAAGGCAAAACTGAATTAATTGGGTATCCGGTCAGCAGCTCTTATGACGATTTTGGTTGGGTACAGGGAATGGGATACAACAAAAGGATTTTTTACTTCTGACAGACGTAAAGATGATGATATTTATGCTTTTCAGTATCAGCCCAAACCTAAAATTTCCTATATTACAGGTATTGTGCTGGAAAAGAAAACCCGAGCACCAATGCCGGGTGCTATAGTTTTTTTTATTGAATGAAAAAACAGGCGAAGTGCTGGTAGATAAAGCCGATTCGATAGGAAGGTGCACTTTTGTTATCAACAACATGGGTGACTATATAGCAAAAGCAGTTGAAATAAATTGCAAGGACAATTGCTTGTCGATGGAAGTGTCGTCAGCAAAGCCGAAATATGTTACTTTTCCGGCTCCGCGTCCTTTGTTGCTTGAGTTGATATTTAAACCGGTGTGGGTGATCAACAATGTATTGTATGATTTCGACAAGTGGCATATTCGGTCTGATGCAAAGCCCATTCTCGACAGCGTGGTAACTATCTTAAAAACATATCCCATCAAAGTGAAATTGGGCTCGCATACCGATTGCAGAGGGACGTATGCCTATAATGATCGACTTTCACAACGTAGAGCAGAATCTGCTGTTGCTTATATCGTAAGTCAAGGCATTGATCCTTCTCGTATCATAGCCAAAGGTTATGGTGAACGAAAACCTTTCAATCGTTGCGTAGATGGCATGGATTGTACGGAAGAAGAACATCAACAAAACAGACGTACTGAAATAACTGTACTTTATAATCCTTCACCAGCCAATAGCATTGACCCTACTCCTTGTCATAAAGGAGATCGATTGCGAAAAGAAGATTTTCCAGAAAATTTCTTTTACGGTTGCAGGTGAGAAAAGTATTGATAGCGTATTTCTTAGATAGGAAACTACCATCTGTTGAACGACATGTTTAGAAATCCTATAAAACTTTGTTATAAAAAAGGTTAGAAAAAAACAAAAAAAGAAAAACTTTTATCAATCGTTTGCAGTTAAAAAGAGAAATATTATTAAAAAATTGAGAACAGTTTCTTGAAAAATATGTTAGATTTAAAATTAATTTAATGTTTAAACTACTGATACCATGAAAAATTTTTACAGTAGTTGTTGGTTTGAAAGAACAAAAATGCTGCTGTTGACGCAAAAGTTTTTTTTGCCTGTCATGTTTCTGTTGGTGACACCTTCATTCGTTTTTGCCGACCATGCACTGCCTGTTTATCATTCGCCCTACCATTCTTCGCACTTTTATAAAACCGAGATATATCCTGCGGAGAAGAATTTGCCTGTTTCTGTAGTTCATCCTTTGCCGGTGTACCGTTCACCTCATCGTACCGCTCGCGAATATCAATCGCCGACTTTTTCATTCACTATACCAGATAATTATACTTCTTCGTATAATAATTATAGCAGCTCTTCCGGGTTTACCGTTACCGATTATACGCAGCGAAAACCTTTTGAGGGAACCGATATTTCCATGCTGTCTTCACAAAACCGCCTTATGCGTGCTCCTGCTGAGGACGATCCTCCTTTTCCCGGGGATCCAGGACAAATGCCCGTAGGCGATGGGCTGGGTTTCCTACTCTTGGCTGCCGCAGGGTATTTGATTATTAAAATTTTTAGGACTAAAAAACAAGAAATCTCTTAAAGCAATACTTTGTTCAATTTTATTATAAACAATTGATAGTCAATAATATAAATGTATAATTCTTGTTAAAATATTTTAGTAAGTCATTGGGGATCAGTATCTTTATAGTTAATTCAATAAAAAATAAAGAAATATGACTTCCAGGTAGTAAAATAGTAAAAAGAAAAGTGAAATTGCCTTTTGAGAAACAAATAAATTTGATAAAAATATTTCTTTTTTTGGAAATCTTTCTGATCAGGATATAAAGCGAGTAGAAGATATTTTGAACAACAGACCAAGAAAAAAATTAAATTTCTTAACACCAAATGAATTTTTATTACGAAATTTGTCTAACCAAAAAGTTGCATTTGTGACTTGAATTCAGCAATAATAAAAACACATAAAAATGAAAACATTCAAAATCATTTCGGTAATTTTAACAATTTCTGCATTTCTGCTTTCGTGTAAAAATGATGAAATTATAGAAGAAAAGACAAAGCTGCTGCCTTCAGAAATTATTGGGCTAACAGAGAACACTAAAGAAATCATTACCTATAACGAAGACAATATGATAATCAGTTATGAATCAGTAGATAATGATTACGATGAGAATGAGATTTATACAATAGAGTATGTGAACAAAAAGCCGAGTCGATTTATAGAAAATGCTTACGGCGAAATCATTGAATACAATATTACCTATTCAAATGATGGTACGCATGTTTATTTGACAGATACACGAAATGAAAGCGAAAATATTGCATCTAATTATAATTTAACCATTGATAAATGGGGTAATTTGTTGTTGTTATATGTGGATGAACCCGCTGAATTTGAAGATTATGAAATCAACTATGAGTACGATAAATTAAATAATTGGACATTTTATTCCCAAAGCGGACGTACTTTTGAATATGATACAACGAAAAAAGGAATTTTTGTCAATTCGGCAACACCTAATTGGGTATCAACTTATTATAGTTGGTTTGTTGAAGGCATATTTTCTCCGAACTTACTTGTAAAAAGTGTGGGATTAACCGACAATTCGAGAGTAAATATCTATGAATGGTCGGAATATAACGATGACGGTTATCCCGAAAAATTGACAATCAAATTAAGTGATTCTGATGAACCTCTTGAATACAAAATAAACTACATAGAGGCAAAATAATTTTTTTTTGAAATATTAAAACTGCAATGGTGAAGAATGGAACACTGTACTACGCTCATACCGACAATTTAGGCTCCATTCAAGCCATAACAGACGAAAATAAAAATATCGTCAGTAGCTAGTATTATAGCTTGATATGAATTTTAATCCTACTATGTTTACTGCTTTTTTCGGTTGCCATATTAAAACGGATTTTCCTTCCAGAATTTTGAGAAATTGTGATCAAAGTCTTTCTCAATGGGGGAATTGTGATTTATAATTTTTTTCTTGTACGCAAGGAATAATTTTTATAATTTTTTCTATAATATTTTGTAGATTGATATTTTTTAATTATATTTGCAAATTAAATGTACGCAAATATGTATATACAATCTATTCAAAGTAAATATAAGGACAAGACTTATACCTCCAC
>JAGPGD010000076.1 GCA_018056165.1 Paludibacteraceae bacterium
AGAAAGAATAATAGGCTTCGCCTAACAATAACGTTGACTTGACATTGCTGATGTCACACTTTTTGCGAGTCGCTTTGCTCTCTAGCAAAAAGTGCGCCAATGGCGCAATGCAAGTCACGCATTCGTTGGGCGGACGCCTTCGGCGCCAATAAAGACTTGTCAACAATATTCACTAGTAGATGACAAAGAGGATGTAGAAATGAATTGGAAAGTATTTGGTATAAAATACGATAAGCGAGAGCCTGGGGCATTTGAACAAATGTGTTATTTGCTTTTCTGCGCAGAGTTCAATAATCGAGTTGGACTATTTCGTTACAAAAACCAGACAGGGATCGAGACAGAGCCAATCGAAAAAGACGGAAAATATTATGGTTTTCAATCAAAATTTTATACTAACTCGATTGCTGAAAATAAAGACGATATTATTGATTCAATCAAAAAAGCTAAATCTAAAAATAAACAACTTGACGAATTACTTCTTTACATCAACCAAGAACTTTCAGAAAGCACTACTAAAAGCAAAAAGAAACCTCAATATCAATTAGACATTGAGAAAGCAGCTAAGACAGAAGGAATAAATATTCAATGGCGAGTTCCAAGTCATTTTGAATTACAATTGTCTTTGCCGGAAAATAAATACATAAATGACATTTTTTTCAGCCTTGACCCAAACGAAGGAGATTTGCTTGATGAAATTTCTAAACACAACGAAAATATTTTACAAGCAATTCAGACAGAAATATCATTCGGAGCCAAACAAATTAAGATTGACCGGAGTTCTGTTATTGAAACTATAGCTGATGCTTCTCAAAAGAGTAAAAATATAATTATTTCAGGCGAAGGTGGTTGCGGTAAAACCGCAATTTTCAAGGAGTTTTATAATTTTAATTTTAAGACTATACCTATATGTGTGTTTAAAGCAAACGAATTGAATGTTAATCACATTAATGACATATTTCAGTTTGACCACAATTTTACATTTACACAGTTTCTCAATGCTTACAAAGATGAGCCACTAAAAATATTTGTAATTGATTCCGCAGAAAAACTTGCAGAGATTTCTAACAACGACATTCTTACCATATTAATACAAAAGTTAAAAGAGAATGCTTGGAATATCATCTTTACAACACGCTACTCTTACCTTAACGATTTAACTTTTCACATCAAGGAGAATTATCAGTTACCATTTGAGGTGATTGATGTTTCATTGATAAGTGCTGATGAATTAAAATCGATAGCAGAGGAGTTTAAGTTCTCCCTTCCTGTTAATCGAAAATTTCTTGATCGTCTTAGAAACTTGTTTTATCTAAGAGAGTATGTTCAACAATATTCAAACATTGACAAAAAGGGTAATTATAGAGAATTCATTGACTTACTTTGGAAAAAACGAATTCAAAATACAGTTCATAAAGACAACTTACATCTTGAAAGAGAAGGGTGTATTATCAATATTGTCAAACAAAGGTGTGAAACAGGAAGATTTTATATCAATGCTGATAATTTGCCACAATCAGCATTGTTTCAATTAAAGCAAGACGAAATACTTGGTTATGATGATACTCATAACGGATATTTTATTACTCATGACATTTATGAAGAATGGACATTGGACAAAATAGTTTCCTGTAGTTTTTCAAATTCTTCAAATGTAAAAGAGTTTTTTGACGATTTAGGAAACTCATTACCCATTCGCAGAGCATTTAGATTGTGGTTATCCGACCAGTTATCTGAAAATTCTAAAGAAATAGAAAGATTTATTCAAGAAGCATTTACAAATCCTGATATTACACAATTTTGGAAAGATGAAATTTTAATTTCTGTTTTATTGTCGGATTATTCAAAAACATTTTTTAAGTTTTTCGAGAAAGAAATCATTGCAGATGATTTTAAAATACTAAAACGTATTCTGTTCTTATTAAGAATTACCTGCACCGATATTTCATCACTTCAAAATATTGAAATTATAAAACCTAAGGGCAAAGGTTGGGAAGAAGTAATTGCCTTTATTTACAAACATAAACCTGACTTTTTCGACAACAACTTAAAA
The DNA here is from genome assembly GCA_018056165.1 of Paludibacteraceae bacterium. Taxonomy (GTDB): domain Bacteria; phylum Bacteroidota; class Bacteroidia; order Bacteroidales; family Paludibacteraceae; genus MVYY01. Next base: position 2,051 of record JAGPGD010000076.1, read on the forward strand.
CTTGTTTTACCGGTTTTAACTGATTGGTGCGAGTACAACAAAAAAGGAGAGACAACAAGATACGCAGGTTTGTTAGCATTGAGTGTAATACAAAAAACTGAAACTGAAGAAAATTACTACATACACGAAGTTGCAGAAGAAAATATTTTTAAAGTGATTTTCAATTCAGCCTATGAACTAAAATCAGAACTAAAAGAAATATTTGACAAAGTCGTTTCAAATAAATGGACTGAACACGGAGACCCATACGAAGGACTTTGCTCTAAAATCATAGAGAAGCCATACATCGCAATTGAATTAATTAAAACACTTCCGCTATCCGTTATTCAATTGTGTGATTTATTTTGGAAAAAACAGCCTAGAAAAAATGAAAGATTTTATTACGATAGAGATACAATGGAAAGCCGATATGGCTTAGCAGAAAAACATGAATTCAACTATTTCCCTTCAAGTGCCAATCAAACACCAATAAAATGGTTATTGCAAGTAGCATTCTATGAAACGCTTGATTTTATCATAGAATTTACGAATAAGGCAGTCGAATCTTATAGTCAATCTGACTTTGGAAAAGAAGATGTCGTAAAAATAACATTACACATTAATGAAAAGGAAGTAACTCAATATTTGAGTTGGGCAATTTGGAGTATGTATCGAGGGAACGGAAGTCCTGTTGTTCCATATGTTTTACAATCAATACATATGGCATTAGAAAAAACTCTTTTAGAATTTTCTCGAATCTTAAAGTCAGAAATACTTCAGAACATACTTCTAAGAATTCTTATTCAATCAAAATCGGCTTCTCTTACTTCTGTTGTTTGTAGCGTTGTACTTGCAAATCCTGATAAATTCTATGATGTTGCTTTGATTTTATTCAAAACAATAGAGTTGTTTCATATAGACACGATCAGATGTACAAACGAGTTCTATGCTAAATCGCTTTATTCTATGGGCTATGGAATGAATAAATTAAAAGATGCCTTATACGCAGACGAGCGACTAAAAACATGTGAAGATAAACATAGAAACTTAAATTTAGAATCATTATTCTTGAACTATCAGCTTTTTGGCGTAAAAGGATTTACAGAAGAACAAAACACTGAATTCATAGAAAAACTATATAAGATAATTGACCAACATAAATTAAACGATTCAACAAGTAAATCTTACGGAATTTTGTTAGCAAGAATGGACAGACGAAATCTAATACCAAAAGTATCACAACATGACGACAACCATTTGCTAATAGAATTTACCCCTAAAGAACTTTCTGATGATCTTAAAAAGGAAAGCGAAGACGCGTTAAATCAATACCAAGATTTTTTTAAATATTCTTCGCTTAGAATTTGGGCAGATTTTTTGATTGGTGCGAGAAATCAAACTAAAACCACAAAACAAGAGGAATATGACAACAATCCTCTTTTAGCTTTATCAGAAACAAAACAACTTGTTGAAGAACTGAAATCGGGACGAAAAGGAATAGGTATGCTTGATTATTCCATACCTGCGTTTTCATGTTCTAAATTATTGATTGAACACAAAGATAAACTTTCGAAAGAAGATAAGGCTTTTTGCAAAGAAATCGTTCTTTCAACAATATCAAATCTTTTTGCCGATAATTACGACTACCAAATAAGTGACGGAGTTGAGGCATCTTTCCATGCGATTCCAGCATTAATAAATGAATATCCAGAAGAAACGGAAAAATATATTTTAATAATGGTTCTGACTCTGTTCGATGAAACACCTCTTGGTGGATACAAAAGAATATGTGATTACGTCATTGAATCAATACACAAATCAAATTTATGGAAACAAAATTCAAAAGTTGCACAGTCAATTTTGTTCGGATATATAAAACTCAAACCTATTTACAAAAATATTGTTGCCGAAAAAAGAAAAGAAATAGGTTGGGGTCGAATTTCTAAAAGTTCTATTTTAGAAGAATTAGAGAAGACAAATGCTGATTTCACCTTTGAAGAAATATCGTTTGACATAAACGATATTTCTTCACTTGACATTCATGATTTGGAAATAGTCCTTCAATTAATTCCTTCTGATACAAAAGATAAAATTCACTTAGACATTTACGAGAAATCTTTGCCATTTTTGGCTTCACATTTACTTAAAGATAGACGAAGTTATAAAGATGATTCGGGAGGCGATTCTAATATTTATTCATTACGTTTACGTGCTTTCAAAAGGTTTGCGTACTTTATTTTACAAAGAGATAAAACCGAAATTGACACTTTTCTTAAACCATTTATTGATTCATTTTCTTCAACAGAAGAAACAGCTTCTTTTATTGGAGAACTTATTAGTGCTGAAGATTACCTTAATAACCATGAACAATTTTGGTACATTTGGAACAGCCTGTATCCAAAAATAAAAGAACTATGTGTAAATCCATGTGGATATCATTTAAAAGAAATTATAATAAACTATTTATTAGCGTGGCCTTGGTGGCGTGAGGGTATAGAAGCATGGAGTAGCTTAAAAAGTGAAAATTTGTCTCTCTATGCAAACGCTTCTAAGGAAATAGGGAATATTCCTGCAATATTGTATTCTATTGTCAAAGTTTTGAATTCTATCGGAAGCAACTTTAAAGATGAAGGCATTGACTGGGTTCATACAATTGTGGTAAATAACAGCTCTTTAAACCTTGATGATTTAGAATCAAAAACAATGTTCTACTTAGAGAAGTTTTTAAGAAAATATATTTTCATTAATAGACAAAAGATAAAGGAAGAAATAAGATTGAAAAACAAAATAATCCCAATACTTGATTTTATGATTGAACGAGGTTCAATACATGGTTATTTATTACGAGAATCTATTCTTTAATTTGCCCATAAAATGTGTGGCGCCCAACACCCGCTTTAACCAGACTCGCCTGTTGTCACGGAGTTTGCGACTCGCTGTGCTCGTGTGAGCAAACTCCGCGCCAATTCGCGGCTCGCTGGTTAAGCGCATGTTAGACGGGCCCTGCGGGCATAAAAATAGCGATGGAGTTGTAAATCTCTCTGTTTCATAAACCAAAAGAAACGCATCAGTCCCACACAACCTCAGGTTTCCTCTTCTCTCTGGCACATTGTGAGAGAAAATAATTGATGAGTGTCTGATAAGGAATCCCAGAGTCCTTAGATAAGTCTTTA
>JAGPGD010000077.1 GCA_018056165.1 Paludibacteraceae bacterium
GTTTTAAATTTTTTTTAGAAAACAGAATATTTTGTACGGCAACCAATATATTAAAAATCAAGGCTATTTATTGATTCGGTCTTATGCCTTCAGCTCAACAATGACGCACAACGTTTTGCTTATGCGAAGTCGCGGCAGCTTTACCGCCGCGATGTGGCGACTTGTGCTGAGCTTGTAGAAGCAAGCCTGAACGAGCGACATAGAGCGAAGCGCATGACGCCGTGTTAAGTGATGAGGCAACAATAGCAACCAGTTTATTCTGCTTTGAGCCAGGACGGCGAAAAGCTGGCAATAAGTAAAAAATTCGCTTGAATTATTTTCTTTCTGCGTAAATATTATAATTATGAAAAAAATTGTCAAAAATCCACTTTATGAAAGCGCTGCTAAGGAAATAAAGCTATTCTTTAAAATGAATAAATATTTCATCCATAATGTTTTAATTAGTGATATTGAAATACAATATGGTGAAAAGGCAGCTACATATTCAGATGAATTTGAACCTGATTATAATGCTATTCTTTTAAAATACTCCTTATTTTCTGAAAATGATGACCACTACCAAAAACAAGAGAAAATTATTAGTAAATTAATGACACATTTGCGAAAAACTGTCAAGGCAAAATGGTATGAGAATATTAACGATTATAGTACAATTATATATTTTACAAAGAACGATAAATTTTCACCCGATGGATATATAAAAAAACAGAAAAGAGAAATTGAATTAAGCGATGAAGAAGCTCTAATAATAAAAAATCATATACTAACTGCTGAAAAATATGCGAAAGAAAAAATAAAGAAGATAAAAGAAGATGGAGTATATAATTTAGATCACCCAGTAATAAAATTAAAGAATTACAGGGTTCAAGATTTAGATAAAATTTTTAAAGACACGAATATCGGTTGTCAAAAATGCGGGAATGACCTTAATCCTGAATTTCATTTATCAACCCAACACGGTTTGACAAAAACAAGAACAGTATTTGCCGAAAAATTTGTTGAAAAGATGAAAAAGCTTGGCTATGAAGCATTCGTATATTATCATCTTGATTAGAGTTATGACTTTAAATCATTTAATTGCAGTTTCAAATTCTCTTTAATAAGTTTTTTCCGCTCCTCGTAAAATTCAAGAAAATTATCCATATTTAAATCTACGTTTTTGGGAATAAAATGTTCATCCTTAAACGAATCATCTCGTGTTGCGAGCCATTCTTCGAAAGGTTTGTCAGATTTTACTATATTATCATGTGCTTTGAGTAATTCAAAATTTGGTAAAGAGTTATATATCGAAATGTATTTATTGATTTTTTCTTCGGAATAATTTCGTCTTTTTAATGATTTTTTATCAAATGCGGCTGCAGGAAATATATGATCTACATGGAAATCATAGTCACCCAATTTTTTTCCTGAATAAAGCATGGATAGCAATAGGTATGTATAGCGGCCTTCAATTTTCCCACTAAAAAATCTTTCAAATTCTTCATCGGATAAAGATGGAAACACCTCACTTGCTTCAAATAGTTGTCGGTATGGAAATGAATTAGAATTATTATTTTGAAGGATATCTCTTGTTTTCATTAGGATTCTGTCAGATGATGAACCAAACGCATTTTTTAAATATGAAATTATTAGCCACTTCTTAATAATCAATTTTTCTTGTAAAAAGACTTTATCTTCAGATTTTACTAAAACATCTGGATTATTTATTTTCATCAAGTAGAAGGCTATTGGTATCAGAGCATTTTGCGATAGAATATTATAACTACTAAGACCAAATTGATGTATAAGTTCAATAGTAAGCAGTATTGATTTCTTTATTTTATCCCAGTTATCCTCTATGGTATATAAATTTTTCTGAGTAAAATTTTTAACCTTATATTGTATCGGAAGTAGGGATAGATACAAACAAGATTTTAAAATGAAGTCTTTTTCAAAATTATACCTTGACCCAATATTATTAATGGTGCTTAATAAATCGTTGATTTCCTGGCGAGCATCGAGATTCTTCCATTTTGATGTAGCTGTAGATAATAATAAATCTGAATAAGATAAGCGAGTACCGCCATTATTAACCCGTATAAATATTTCCAAAACCTTATCATAATCTTGTGCAGTTTCTTCATAAAAGTATATAACGGTAAAAGTATGGATTCTATTGTGAAGTTTTCCGATTAATGATTTCGCATTTTTTTGTTGTTCTGGTGTTAAATGAGAAATCTCTGATTCGATGGAATTTTTTGCATCTTCAGAATCCTTATAATCAAGAATCTTACCTACTTCATACCAGAATTCATTGCCGTTTTGAGTTGTGTTATTCTCTTTAAACTTGAACTGGTATATCAATTCTTCTGGTTCATCTTCATTGACGATAGGTTCTTTTAATAGATTTAAAAATAGTTTTGTTTTATACCATCTATAATAGAAAAATCTATATGATCCTTTTAAACCAATATTGAATGCTGTTAATCTCTGTTGTCCATCGAGTATTAAATAAATATCCTTTCGGAGTCCTTTTAAATTTGCTTCTTCGTTTTGTGGGTTTTCAGTATTAAAATTGTTAATGAAATTATACGAGGCCCATTCATGCAAATTTTCTTCTTTAACTTTCCAAAATAAAAAAGACCCTATAGGGTAATCACGCATAATAGAATCAAATAGTTTTTCTATTTGCCATATATGCCAAACGAATTCTCTTTGAATCGCCGGAAGAAAATAATTTACGTTTAATTCTTTTATTGCATCAACTATTCTTAATGATTTGAAATCCATGGTTTACCTCGAAAAAATTATGGGCGAGACATTCTTGCCCATAATTGAATTTAACTAAATATTTTGCATATTAATTTCTGGATTTGTTTCGGTAGAATTTCTAATTCTTGAACCAAAATCAAATTGTTCAACAACAATGCTGTTGTCATAAATAGTCTGACCACTTTCATTTTCATATCTATACTGCTCTAATCGACCAGTAATAAATAATTCAGTTCCAGTTTGAGAATGTTCGGAAATTATTTTTCCAAGATTACCCCATGCAGTACATTTAAAAAAACCAGTTTTTTTGTTACTACCGGACCAGACATCATTTGCGATAAAAAAAGTGCAAAGAGCGTTGTTGTTTTCAAGAGGCTTTAAATCGGGGTCTTTGATTAAGCGGCCATTAATAAATACTTTATTCATGGGTTTTACCTCCCATACTTAAGATATAATTTATATAGTACCCCTGTAAACTACAGGTATGACTATATTCAATTAACAGTAAAATATTATAATTGTTTTTCATTGTCAAGAATATTATCAAAAATATAATTAGTTTCACACAAAGCCGGGCACGGACGCCCGGCAAAAAGTTTTGTTGCCATTGCGTATAACGTTTTGCTTATTCGACGTCGCGCGGTCTTTTGCGCGATGTGGCGACTTGTGCTGAGCTTGTCGAAGCAAGCCCAAGCGACCGCCAGGGAGTGAAGCGCATAAGATTTGTTGTGCGATGCGGCCGAACTGCAACCATTTACTCCCGCATGAGTCATGGATGGCGAATGCGGATGAAAAAGTATTATGGTTGGTATTTTATCCAGTCATTACTTTCTCTATCCCAATAATATTCACCTTTGAACCCTAGAATATTTAATAATAGTTTTTCAATTGTAATTTCTAATTGTTCTTTCTGTCTTTCCATTTCTGGAAATGGTAAGTCTATTGAGCCTTGATGAATTACCTCATTTCTGTATTTAATAAATTCTTCGTCTCCATCCCGTAAACGAAATTCATTATAGACTTCTTTAATTAATTCTTTAAATGTGTATATTCTGTTAGGAGCTTTTAAAAAATAGCCTCCCTTGTTTTCTGGATAATTTTTATATTTCTTAGCATAAGAATGTTTTACCCCTTCCATAAAAACACAACCAAGAAGATAAGCATTTTCTAAATAATGTGTGTTTTTCATCATGATATAATAATGAAAAAGCTTGTTTAAATCCAGAGCTTGTTCATGCTTAAAATAATTAGGATAAATTGTATTAATAACATTATACATAACACCGGGATGTTTTAGATAAAAAATACTGCTACCTCTGCCAGTTTCTTGAGATGATGAATGCATCTCAATTTTTTTACTACCATCATCATATATAAAATAGGTAAGCGGCATTGATACAAAGTTTGATGCTGAAAAACTTAATATATAGTATAGCCGTTTGATAATTTCAGGCCATTCGGTTTCCCATTTATTTATAGTGGTTGTTAATTTAATAAAACCTGTTGAATTACTAATCCCTTGAAATTTATAATTTATTAAAGATAATTCAATTGATGGTGGAAGTGTAAATTTATTCAATGCTCTATCTCTTTTCCCATCGATTTCAATAAATTCATTACCGCAAAATTCTATAGTTGTCAATATTACATATATTTGAGCCAATGCTTCTTTATCAATTATTCCATTTTTTATTGTTGCATTTAATATGATAGCTTCAAATTCAATGAAGCTATCATTTGATATGGGTGTTTTATATATATATAATTTATCGAAGGAAATAATTCTATTTTGATTATCAGTAAATATTCCAGAGAAAACCTTATCTTCATCTTGACTGATAAAAATGTTGTCAGAACAACCTTCCATGATAACATCATTATTATCTGATAAATATATTTTTGCCTTTTTAATCTGATATTCTTTATTTTGACTTTTCAAAGAACCAGTACAGCTTTCAAAAACTATTTTATTGTTACATAAATCCTGTATTTCTATTATTGACATTTGATACACCCTAAAATTTTAATTTAGTAGCCCGCCAAGGACGGCGGGCTAAAGTTTTATAGGCCGTTTCGCATAACGTCTCCGGCGTATGTGAAGCCGCCGGAGGCGGTTTGCCGAAGCCCGCGCCGCGAACTAAACCGCGGCTATACAAGCGGGCGAGGCCGAGCACCGCAGGGCGGTATTTAATCCGCCCGAGGAGTGCAGCACATGACGCCGAGTTGGCCGATGGACTTCCCCCTATGATTGGAACTAGATGCCGAGGCCACGGTACGCCACGAGGCGTGCGTATATAAATATAAACCCACCGGGTGAGATGCCCGGATTCTCCCTTATTTCTGTTCGGGAGTCAAGCAGTTTTACTGCATGAGGAGGTAACAAATCATGTAGAGT
>JAGPGD010000078.1 GCA_018056165.1 Paludibacteraceae bacterium
AGAAGACAATATTTGTTACTTAAGTGGCAGTTTAGGAGAAGGGCATGGAACTACCTTTTTAGAGATCAATCAGATAAAAAAAATTTTTGAGGCGGGAAATAATTATTCATTACTTAATTTCCTTAAATAAATACTTAAATAAATTTAGTGTCTTGTTGATATAAAATTCTGATACCAAGTGTTATTCAGAAATAAAATTTAAATTGAAATAACAGGACATTCACAATATCTGAAGTACGATAAAATATTGATTTTTAATAGGGACTTTGCACCCAACTTCCCTAATTTTTTTTGCATTAAAAAGTGTTTAATTTTTTTATAAGCTAATAAGGTTTGATTTTATGGGTTTTTATCCCTTGTTATGAAGGTTTTCAGAAAAATAAGGTAGAAAAATTACCCTGTTTTATTGAATTAAAAAATTACAAGACTCCTTTATTATGAATAATCAACTGTTATTCAACATATTCAGCAGAGACGTCATATATGGCGTCTCTATAAAAATCGGTATTTTTCGCATTCCATCATTAAATAGTTTATGGTTTTGTATTTAAAAAACCTCATCATAAATTATTAACTTTCATAACACTGAAATTTTTTCTCCACTAATAACATTATTACTTTATTAAAAGCTAAAATAAAATCTCCCGATTTTATTTTTTCCCAGACGTAGCCAAAGACGCTACGCCAAATAAGGTAATTTTTCTTTTAAATAAATGAGAAATCTCTAAAAACAATTCTCTGTTAATAAGTAAGGTAAAGATATTTTTGTAACTTTTTTAGGAAATTTTGTTTAGAATCAATCTAAATAACTATCTTTGTCATCGCAAATCAGATCTTAGGAATGATTAAAATTATAAAGAAAAAATGGAATGGCATCTAGTGCGAAAAACTCTTTTGATAGGAATAGTTCTTTTGCATAATGTTATAAAATTAGCTGCTCAAGAAAAGAATGAAACTTCATTTTTTACTTTTTCAGCTTCGTATATTGGTGATGGTTTTGCAAATATGTCAGGTGGAATAAAAACAGGCATTTCTTATTTGGGATTAATTTCATTAAATACCTATTTTGATACCTCAAAAGCACATTTATGGAAAGATGGGGGCTTATTTCTGAATATATTCAACACTCATGGTGGACAGCCTACGGCTCATTTTGTTGGTGATTATCAAGGCGTTTCAAACATCGAAGCAAGTAATCATACTTATTTGTACGAGCTCTGGTATGAACAAAAATTTAAAAAAGTGAAAGGCATCATTGGTTTACAGGATTTGAATGTGAATTATGCTGCCAGTGAATATGGAAGTTTATTTATCAATAGTTCATTTGGAATTCCTTCCACCATTGCTTATAACATTCCTTCTCCTATTTTTCCGTTAACAGCATTGGGCTTTCATTTAGAATGGCAACCCACCCAATATTTCAAATGGAAAGCAGCAATTTTCGACGGTACGCCAGAAGGTTTTGAAAATTTTCATTTGAAATGGAAATTAAACAAGCAAAATGGCTTCTTGAATATTACAGAAATGGAATGGAATAAAAGCTTCCAGGAAAATCGTTCAGGAATTTACAAAATAGGAGCTTATTACCATAACAGTCGTGATAGCATGCAACATACGCAAGAGAACAAAGGTTTTTATTTTGTTGGTGATCAAACTGTCAATAAACATGTTGGAATATTTTCTCAAATTGCAGCGAGTCCTGCATCAAAAAATTCAAATCCTTTTTATTTGGGTTTAGGATTTAATTATAAAGGAATTGGGAAGAAAAGACAAGAAGATGTTTTTGGTTTAGCTTTAGCTTATGCATCGCTAAAAAATAGAAGAGACGAAGCAACTATAGAAATGATGTATCAATTTGTCATCAATAAACATATTAGTTTAATGCCAGATATTCAGTATGTAATCAATTCTTCAGGAACTGATATAGCATTAAGAAATTCACTGATAAGTTTTCTGAGAATGCGATTAGACTTTTAAAATTGGAATATAGTGGATGAAATAAATAATTTTACACGACTTTCTGACCTATCGCCTGGTGATGAGGCAATCATAGTAAAAGTGCTGGGACATGGTTCTTTTCGCAGAAGACTCGCTGAAATGGGCTTTGTAAAAGGTAAAAAAGTAAAGGTTATTAAATGTGCTCCGTTACAAGATCCCATAGAATATGAAATTATGGGATATAACATTTCGTTACGGCGAAGTGAAGCCGAATTAATCCAGGTAATTTCTGTTCAGGAAGCAACCAGTTTTTTACAAAATATACATTTTAATGGAATTATTGACGATGAAACTTTAAAAGTATCAGCTCTTGAAAAAGGAAAATCTATTCATGTTGCTTTGGTGGGTAATCCCAATTGTGGAAAAACTACTTTGTTCAATCGCATTTCTGGAGCTCACGAGCGAGTAGGAAATTATGGTGGTGTCACTGTAGAAATAAAGGAAGCCGAAGTTAAAAAAAATGGCTATACTATTAAGCTGGTTGATTTGCCTGGTACTTATTCCATCACAGAATTTTCTCCCGAAGAACTTTATGTTCGCGTTTATTTAACCGAAAAAATGCCTGATATTGTACTCAATGTGATAGATGCTTCCAATTTGGAACGTAATTTATTTTTGACTACTCAGCTCATTGACATGGATTTGAAGGTTGTGATTGCCTTGAATATGTATGATGAATTAGAGAAAAAAGGGGATAAACTTGATTACAAAGCTTTAGGAAAAATGCTGGGAATACCCATTGTCCCAACTGTTGCCACCAAAGGTGAAGGTATTGAAGAACTTCTTCAAAAAATAATAGATGTTTACGAAGATAAAGATCCCATTGTTAGGCATATTCATATTAATTATGGTTCTGTAATTGAGAAAGCTATCAAACAAATTCAGGATGTAATCTGGCAAAATCCTATTATAACTGATAAATTATCTTCCCGTTATCTGGCTATCAAATTGTTGGAAGGTGATAAAGCCATTCTCTCAGAACTAGAAAAATATGAGAATTATCCTCAAATCAAATCTATTACGAAGCAAGCTATTCAAAATCTGGAAAAAGAATATGGTGACACTTGCGATACTGTTATTACCCAACTAAAATATGGTTTTATTGAAGGGGCTTTAAAAGAAACTTATCATCTTTCTAATCAAGTCAATAAAATAAAGCAACAAACTTTAGACAATTTGTTTCTTCATAAGTTCTGGGGATATCCTATCTTTCTGTTTTTCATTTTGTTAATGTTTCAGGCTACTTTCAGCCTGGGAAAATATCCGACCGAATGGCTGGAAAGTGGAATTAATTTACTGTCTGGATGGATTGAAAAAATAATGTCTGATGGTCCTTTGCGTGATTTGCTGGCAAATGGTATTATTGGTGGAGTAGGGAATGTGCTTGTCTTTTTTCCGAATATTCTTATTTTATTTTTCTTTATTTCCATCCTCGAAGACACAGGCTATATGGCGCGAGCTGCCTTTATAATGGACAAGTTAATGCATAAAATTGGACTTCATGGACAATCGTTTATTCCATTGGTGATAGGATTTGGCTGCAATGTTCCTGCTATTCTGGCAACGCGTACGTTAAAAAATAGAAAAGACCGAATATTGACCATACTCATTATTCCTTTTATGTCGTGTAGTGCTCGATTGCCTGTTTATTTGTTGCTTATTTCAGCCATTTTTTCTAAAAATCAAGCACTCATTTTATTTTCACTTTATTTGATTGGGATTTTAATTGCCGTGATAACAGCATTGATAATGAAGAAAATAGCATTCAAGGAAGAGGAGTCACCCTTTGTAATGGAATTGCCTCCCTATAGGATTCCTACTTTAAAAACTATTAATATTCACATGTGGGATAAAAGTCGGGAATATTTGCGAAAAATAGGAAATATTATTCTGGTAGCTTCAATTATAATCTGGGCAATTGGTTATTTTCCTCGCCAACCAGAAATTGCGAAAAAATATGAGAAACAAATTTTGGCAATTCAAAACAATACTTCATTAAATGAGAAGGAAAAGGAAAAAACAATTTTTCAACTTCAAACGGCTAAAGCTTCTGAATTACAGCAGAAATCTTTTATTGGACAATTGGGAAAAGCAATTGAACCTGTCATCAGACCTTTGGGTTTTGATTGGAAAATGGGTGTTAGTCTGCTAACAGGATTTGCTGCCAAAGAATTGATAATTAGTACGATGGGTATTTTATATCAAGTTGAACCTTCTGGCGAAAATTCAGTCTCATTACAGCAAAAAATTAAAGAAGAAGTTCATACCACAGGTAAATTGAAAGGAGAAAGAGTTTTTACTCCGCTGGTGGCTTATGCTTTTATGGTATTTATTTTGCTTTATGTTCCTTGTGTAGCTACTATTGCAGCTATGAAAAAAGAAGCAGGCTGGCAATGGGCTATTTTTGGGATTGTTTATAATACTGCAATAGCCTGGCTTGCTGTTTTTCTAATTTATCAAATAGGAAGTTTATTGTTATAATAACTGAACTAATTAGGTTGAGAATTTGTTAAAATGAAATTTTAATTGAAAATTATGTTTCAAATCATTTCAGTAATAGTTATTTTATCAACGGCGATTGGTTGCTGCATATTTTCTATAACAAGGAAAATTTCTCGCAAAGATTTTGATTCTCCTTGTAGCAAATGTAACGGTTGTGAATTTAAGGAAGAGAGATACTAAAAAAAATTCACAAATAAAATGTGCCAAACCAACTAATATCTATTCAATAAAGAACTGATTTTTTAAGATCATTTTATATTGGTACTACCAAGTTACTTTCCATAGTAAAAAATTATTAAAAATAGTTGGCAGCCAAGAATTTAGAGTTTCGAGGTGCGAGATTTAGGGTGCGAGGTGCGAGTAAAGATATTTTGCAAATGCAGGAACAAATTAATAATTCTGAGTTTTTGAGTAGGAGAGAAATTTAGCAAAATGTTTTTGAAAATCTTACGTTAACCCACATTGCAGGTATTATGGAGCTAAGTACCTGTAAGAGAGTGGATGTTTTTTTGAGGAGGAGCCTTTGGGTGCCACACAAATTTTTTTCTTCTTAGGAGGGGCGTTTTTATATCCAGTGCG
>JAGPGD010000079.1 GCA_018056165.1 Paludibacteraceae bacterium
TTTCGATTTACAAAACAAAAATAGATATTATAAACAAAACATAAAAAAGAAAGCAAAATTTTCAGCCTACTTTTTGACCTATTGAAAGAAAGTTCTAAAAAATAGCCTACTTTTTGACCTATACACCAAAATTTAGGAATTGATGAAATACAAATAGCACGTGAAGTAAAAGTGCAATTTCCTGAAATAGAGAAAATTTCTTTTTCTCATTCAATTTTTACTGATGTGCACACCCTTGCTCAAGATACTATCGCCACTGTTTATCTTATATGGAAAGAGAATCCTAAAAACAATGAACTAATCAAAAAATTAGAAGAATGGTTAAAAGTTCGGCTCAATTGGGAAAAAATGAAGATAATAGAAATAAATGAATAACTTTTTTGAAAAATAACAATTATTTTCGTTGATTTCATTTTCAGGAGAGGAGTATTTACATTTAACAAGTAAGATAAAGTTTTATATTTGCTTCTAATTGAGGAAGGTTTTGAATATTTAAAAAACACTTAGATACAAATTTTACAGCTAAACTATTGGTTGATAAGAAGTAGAAATAAATAGTAAAATTCTATTAATTACAACCAAAGATGGAATGTTCTAAGAAATAATACCAAGTTGTGTTCTAAAATATAATATTTAGATAAGGAAACAAAGTCATAGATTTTACATAATCAGGTTTTGCATTTAATTCATTTATTCCTTTGCAAATTATTTCCATTGTTTCTGGTATAGAATTAAATATCTTGTTGTGTAAATATTTTTCTCTTAACTCATCCCAGAGATGTTCAGTTGGATTGACTTCAGGACTGTAAGATGGTTGCCGTATGAAATGTATATTTCCGGGCACTCTTAAACCTTTTGCTTTGTGCCAGCCTGCTCCATCTAACTGCATGATAATTTCAAATTCCTTAAATTCATTGGATACATTTTCTAAAAATAAATTCATCATTTCCGTATTTGCATAAGGTAATATTAAAGAACTAATGCGTCCCAACTTTGGACATATTCCTGCATAAACATAGAAACTTTCTCTTACTACTTGTTTTGCAACCAATGGACGAACCTGCTTGGGTGCCCAACAACTCCTTGGAATATTTACTCTTCCAAATCTTCCTTCATCCTGTGTCATTAGTACAACTTTACTTTTATCAAGATATTCCTGTTCAATCAGTTGACTCACTTTCTTACCAAAGTTTTTTTAAAAGCTTCTCCTTCTTCCTTCTTCTGTTTGGAGTGAACAGGAAGAGGTACAATCTTTCTCCAACCATTTCTCTTAAGCATCCTGTAAATAGTAGTTTTGCTAACTCTCTTTCCTATCTTCTTTTCAAAATCTTCTTTGATGTCCATTGCGGTTATTATTTGTCCTTCCCCGGCTTTCTCCAAATAACCATTTACAAATAATTCCTCCTCTTCTTCACTCAAGTATGAATTCCTTCTACCGCCTTTGCCTTTAGTTTCTATGGACGCTATACCATATTTATTATATTCAAAAATAGTCTTGTGTACCAAAGACTCTGATACAGCCAAATGAGCTGCTATTTCCTTTGCACTTCTCGGATAATTTAATGCATTATAAATGATTAACCATTTTTGAACCCGCCAAAAACCTCTTGTTCCCTTTATCTTCAAAAGAATTTCTTCACTCGTTAAATACGGTTTAATCTTTGCTGTTTTGCTCATAATATATATTATTTGTTTTTTCTGAGCAAAGATAAGAATTATTTTTTATATTAGAAAACAACTTGGTATAACAGAACTCATTGAGATAGTATTGTAAATAATCATTAGAAAGCTGATGATGTACATCTAATAGCAACCGTTTAACATTGCTAATAGCAATATGTACCCAGGGTAATATCTTTGGCAGGTCTTCTTTCTTTATAACTTGTGCATGGTGTGATTTGACATGCTTATCCAACTTGCTGTAAGAAGTAGCATCATCGGTGGTCAATTCGGTCAGTGGATTTACGTGTTCTTTGACAGTATTTAAAATGGTATCAGCCTGTAACACGTTTGGGCTTTTTGCCCGGTTTGGGGTTTTCCACGAAAGAACTTTCGCTCATAACTACTATTTTGGACTGCCTCTAACTTCCTACACCTCGCTTGAGAGGTTTATCCTTTTCTTCTTCTGGTATTAATGTAGTGATAAAAGCATTGTCAAGCTCTACTTCATCGGTCAACTGGTACAGATTATCGCGTTTTCCCATCACATCACGTAATTTGCATTCCATCTCCCATATGGGTTGATAACGTTTATGTCCCAATTGTCGTTGTAGTTCTGCTGCAGAGAATGATTTTTTCGTGCTGGTAAGCAAATGCATGGCAATATACCAGTACATAAAAGGTAATTTGCTGTTTTCCATCACCGTTCCTTGAACGTAAGGATTGCCGATGATGACATTGTTTACATTCGTAACAGAGCTTATTCTGCAGCCAGTAATGGTGCATGCAGCCACATTTTGGACAAATTACTCCGCAAGAGTCTCTTTGAGCCTTAAAATGCTCGATACAGGACTTTTCGTCGGGGAATCGTGAACTGAATTTAATGATATTCATAAGAATTATAGTTGTTGATTTGAAGTGTAAAAATAATGAATATCAGTGAATTATACAAATATTTTAATATCTATTTTTTGAAAAATATACTGTAATTTATCCCTTTTAAAGTAGGATACTTTGCGGATAATCATTTTAACAAAAATATTTTTTGAAATAAAATGTATTTTATTTTGGATTTAATTTACATTATGATTAATTTTGCCATGTAAATAAAACATTTTGATTGAACTTTAATTGAAAGAAAAACATTATGTAAAAATAATTTCTAAATAGCGGCAAAATGAAAAATTCTACAATTAAAATTTGAAAGTTATGAAAGCAACAAAGTTATTGATTATTTGTTCCCTTACAATTTCTATTCCAATTATAACGAAATCTCAAAACTTTACAGTATCTACCGATATTGTTAGTTCGTACGTTTGGCGTGGAGTTAAATACTCCGATGCTTCCATTCAACCTACGCTGACTTTCAGCCATCAAAATTTTTCTGTCGGTTCGTGGGGCTCGGCAGGTATTGATGGTTTCATGGAAATGGACTTGTTTGTCAATTATGCATTTCCGTTCGGTTTATCGTTGGGAATGACAAACTATTATTTTCCGCCATCCAAATTTTTTGATCATTCCGCGAGTACTGGTTCTCATGCCTATGAATTCAATGCTTCATATGGAATTTCAGGGTTTTATGCTGCTGGAAATTACATTTTCAATGAAGCCGGAAGTGCAGGGTCTAAAGGCGGCGACAAGTATTTTGAAGCCGGATATGACTTTAAAAATATAAGATTATTTGCTGGTGCAGGCGACGGTTGGCACACTCCTGATGGAAGTTTTCAGGCAGTAAATATCGGTGAGCGTTACAAGAGATATTCAAATAACCGATTCGTTCAAACTTCCACTGAAAGGTTCTGCAATTTTAAATCCGGCAACGGAACAATATTATTTAACCATTGGCTTGTCATTATAAATAGGTGTAATTCAATAATTTATTAAAATCATACAATTATGAAGAAAATTGAAGCAGTGATCAGAAAATCTAAATTTGAAGATGTAAAGATGGCACTTTATGAGGCCGGCATCGAGTGGTTTTCCTATTGGGACATTACCGGACTTGGCAAATCGAAAGAGGATCAGGTGGTAAGAGGACAAATTTTTCAGTCTAGTTATATTCAGAGGCGTATGTTGTCGATTGTGGTGCGCGACATCAATCTCGAAAAAACGGTGAATGCCATTTTGGATTCGGCATGGACAGGCGATCCCGGAGACGGAAAAATTTTCGTTTCCGATATTGAACAGACTTATCGCATTCGTACCCGTGAATCGGGACCGGAAGCTTTGTACAATAAAGATTCAAACGGAATATAAGTTTCGATTTTTAAAAAAATTGTTTGTAAGGTATTAATTTTTAAAGGTATAAAAAATGAAAAAATATATAGTTTCTTTGTTAGCCCTATTGGTAATGGGCAGTATTAAAATATCGGCCGCAACGGTAGTTGCCGAACCGAAAATAGATACCGGAGATACGGCGTGGATGATTACGGCAACAGCGCTTGTATTATTTATGAGTATTCCGGCACTTGCTCTTTTTTACGGTGGCTTGGTACGCAGAAAGAATGTACTCAACATATTCATGCAATGTATGATTATTGTGGCCGTAATCAGCATTGAATGGATTGTTTGCGGATATAGTATGTCATTCGGAAAATCTGAAGGATTTCTTTCTCCTTTTATTGGCGGATTGGATGGGGCGTTTTTAAGAAATATCGGCATTCATGATTTAAGTCCTTATTTTATTTCTCATTCGCAAATCGCAGCAGACGGCACTTTGGTTGGAACTATTCCTCATTTGGTTTTTGTGATGTTCCAATGTATGTTTGCGGTAATTACACCCGCACTTATTATTGGTGCTTTTGCCGAACGTATTAATTTCAAAGGTTTCTTGCTTTTCACCGTTTTGTGGTCGCTATTTGTTTACAATCCTGTGGCTCATTGGGTTTGGTCATCTGATGGATGGTTGTATAAGCTGGGAGCTCTTGATTTTGCAGGTGGAACAGTGGTACATATCAATGCGGGTATTGCAGCCATAGTTACGGCAATCATGTTGGGTAAAAGACGCGATTACAAGGGTCATGCCTTACCTCCTCACAATATCACTTATGTTGTAATGGGTGCTGCCATGCTGTGGATAGGATGGTTTGGATTTAATGCCGGAAGTGGGCTGGCAGCTGATGGATTGGCTGCAAATGCCTTTCTGGTTACCCATATTGCCGCTGCAGCTGCAGCTTTGACATGGGCAATTCTCGACTGGTTTAACGACGGAAAACCAACCATTGTCGGAACCAGTACGGGAGCAGTTGCAGGATTGGTAGCCATTACGCCGGCTGCCGGCTTCGTAAATGTTGGTGGAGCACTGGCTATTGGTGTGTTGGTTTCTTTGATTTGTTTTGCAATGGTGGCTTTCG
>JAGPGD010000027.1 GCA_018056165.1 Paludibacteraceae bacterium
TATAAAGCGAGTAGAAGATATTTTGAACAACAGACCAAGAAAAAAATTAAATTTCTTAACACCAAATGAATTTTTATTACGAAATTTGTCTAACCAAAAAGTTGCATTTGTGACTTGAATTCAGCTTTTTTTATAAAAATCCAGCGCATATACATCTGTCATCCCTGAAATGTAATCAAGAACAGCCATTATTTTACCATACATAGTAGGATGATTGATTTCATACTGAGAAGGAATACGCATTAAAAGTTGTTGAGAATAAGCCTTTTGAGGTTGGAGAACAGCACGTATTAAGTTTTCAAGCAAGGTTAAAATAATTTTATACCCCGATAGTTCCACTTCCAATACTTGCTTAGAGCAATAAATTTTACTGTTTGCTACATCCGAACAATATTGATAAGCCCTTGCAGATAAAGGTGGCAATTGTTCAATAAGAGAAGTATGAAATGTGCCATTTAAAATATTTTCTTCGTTATCAACAAAAATTTGTGAACATTCTTCCACCAGTTTCCCAATCACAGAAGAACGTAAATAGGCAATTTGCTCATTTTCATCATTGACTAAATTCAACACTTCCATTTTTTGTCGTTTCTGATTTTCGTCAAAATAATTCAAAAAAAGAAATTTGGTTTCTTCTGTTGAAAGAATTTTTAATTTATGAGCATCTTCAATATCCATTAATTGATAACAAATATCATCAGCAGCTTCTATCAGAAAAACTAAAGGATAACGCACATAGTGAAAAGAATTACTTTCAACATTTATAATTCCTAATTCATCAGCAATTTTTTTAAAATCGTCAGCTTCGGAATTAAAAAAACCAAATTTTGAGTGTTGACTATTTGTGTAAGCAGCAGCATAAGGATATTTTACAATAGAAGCAAGTGTACTGTAAGTAAGTACAAAACCACCTTTTCGCCTGCCAGCAAACTGATGGGTAAGTAATCGGAAAGTATTGGCATTTCCTTCAAAGCAAACCAAATCTTTCCACTCCACAGGAGACATTTTTTCTGCCAACTTTTGTCCTTCCCCTTCAGAAAAAAAAGTAGCAATAGTTTTTTCGCCTGAATGACCGAAAGGCGGATTGCCCATATCATGAGCCAGACAAGCAGCAGCAACAATTGCATCAATTTCATGAATAATTGGACAATTAGGATGACAATCAGCTAAACAGCGAGCTATATTTATGCCTAATGACCGCCCTACACTCGACACTTCGAGACTATGAGTCAAACGATTATGAACAAAAATACTTCCAGGCAAAGGGAAAACCTGTGTTTTATTCTGTAATCGACGAAATGGAGGTGAGAAAATCAAACGATCATAATCCCGTTGAAATTCAGTTCTGCTATCCTTTCTGGGTTCGTGATACGATTCTAATCCAAAACGTTTGGTTGATAAAAGTTGCTCCCAATTCATCATAAGTCATTCAATATTAATAGGAAATTTCATACTTGAATATTTTTTTAACTCATTTTTAAGTTTATCGCTATCCCCATTAGTAACTCTTTCCAATATTTGATAGAAATTAGTTCCATGGTTCATTTCCACTGTATGGCATAGTTCATGAAGAATCACATAATCCACCAGATGAATAGGCAACAACATTAAATAAAAGGATAAATTAATATTTAAATGATTTGAACAACTTCCCCAGCGCGTTTTACTGGATTGAATTTTTACTTGTTTATATTTAAAGTTATGTTGTTCGGCTAATTTTTGCGTACGTTTTGGCAAAAAATGTTTTGCCTCTTGACGCAAAAAATAAAAAACACCTTTCCACAAATGTTTTTGCATAACTGGTTGCTGAAAATTAAAATTCTCTGGTACGAAAATGTTTAACCAACCATTTCTTAATTCAAAATATATATTTTCTCTTTTTTCTTCTTTAATGGTGATCTGAAAAGTAAGTGTAGAGAAAACAGTATTTTTATTCAATACAATCACATTTTTTTCATTCCTTTGTTTTATCAACAATTGCTTTTTGATAATTTTTGGACGAATAGAATCAATAAATTTCAAGGCATCATTTTTTGTGGAATTAACAGGTAAAGTAACGCGCAAGCCATCAGTTAAAATTTTAATATTTATGTATTTTGCTCTGTTACTGTGAACAAAAAAAATTTCTCCCAATTCTTTATCAATCATATATTAAAATTTGAGTCGCAAAATAAATGATTCCCTCACTTAAAAAAAGAAGATTTTAAAAACATCGAACTCTACTGCAAAATAAATTTCTAAAACATCAAACAAAAATACCTATAATAAAAGAAAATTTCAATTAAAGAAACAACAATCTTTTGAAATTTTACAGAGAGCGATATAAATAAGCTTCTTTTTAAACTTACTGGAAAGAAAGGCTAAGTGTATGATAATCAAATAACTGTGATAGTAATTAAAAAAATCTTTAATAGACAATTATCAAAATTCAAACTATTGCTTTTAAAGAATTTAAAATTTTTTAGTGGAGCTGGAGGGATTTGAACCCTCGTCCAAACAAGGAACCGATATGTTTTCTACATGCTTAGCTTCGCTTGATTTTTCGTGTACAGGCAAGGCCGAAGCTGCCGACCTGTACCTTATCCTTTATGATTTTCATTGCGTTTACAAGGCTAAACGCAACTATCCTCGATTTTGCTGCACCTCCACATCAGGCTGCCTCGAGGAGAGGGCGCCTGGGAGATGTCTCGTCCCCACACCTTGTGCAGGGATAAAGCTTAATCTACTTTATTTCGATTAAGCAGCGAGAGCGTAATTAGTTTCGCCAGTTACTTTTTGAGATCCGAGATTTACGAGCTGTGATCTCCCGGCTCGGCATGCTTACATACCCTTTCAACTTGCTGTCAAAACCAAACAGCCCCATAAAAGGATATATATTCAAAATAAATTTACAACGCTTTGTAAATCACTCATTCACTCTTCAGACAATTTTATTTTGCATAACTTACAGCCCTCGTTTCACGAATGACTGTAATTTTTATTTGACCAGGATAAGTCATTTCATCCTGAATCCTTTTTGCAATATCCATTGAGAGCAATTCTGCTTCCTTATCATCCATTTTATCAGCACCTACGATCACTCTCAATTCTCTTCCTGCCTGAATGGCATAAGTTTTTACTACTCCAGGATACGAAAGAGCAACTTCCTCCAGGTCTTTCAATCGTTTAATGTATGCTTCCACAATTTCACGTCTCGCTCCCGGACGTGCTCCTGATATAGCGTCACAAACCTGTACAATCGGAGCAATTAGTGTTTCCATTTCTATTTCATCATGGTGTGCACCAATTGCATTACAAATATCAGGTTTTTCCTTATATTTCTCAGCAAGTTTCATACCAAGAATAGCATGTGGCAGTTCGGGTTCATCATCGGGTACTTTACCAATATCGTGTAATAAACCAGCCCTTTTTGCTTTTTTAGGATTCAATCCTAATTCTGCTGCCATGATCGCACAAAGATTGGCAGTTTCGCGTGCATGTTGCAACAAGTTTTGACCATAGGAAGAGCGATATTTCATTTTCCCAATAAGACGAATTAATTCAGGGTGTAATCCATGAATTCCTAAATCAATTGTCGTACGTTTACCCACTTCAATGATTTCATCTTCCAGTTGTTTTTTCACTTTATTGACCACCTCTTCAATGCGAGCTGGATGGATTCGTCCATCAGCCACCAGTTGATGTAGCGACAATCGGGCAATTTCACGTCGAACAGGATCGAAAGCTGAAAGAACAATTGCTTCAGGTGTGTCGTCCACAATAATTTCGACCCCAGTAGCTGCTTCCAGTGCTCGAATATTACGACCTTCACGACCAATAATTCGTCCCTTCATTTCGTCGGATTCAATATGGAAAACAGTAACAGAATTTTCGATAGCCGTTTCAGTAGCCACACGCTGGATGGTTTGAATGATAATCTTTTGAGCTTCTTTATTAGCAGTCATTTTTGCTTCATCTACAATGTCATTAACATAAGACATGGCTTCTGTTTTGGCTTCTTCTTTTAGTGATTCAATTAATTGTTCTTTCGCTTGCTCCGTTGAAAGACCTGAAATAGTTTCCAACTGTTCTTGTGCTTGCCGAATAAGATGCTCAAGCTCTTTTTTTCGATTTTCGGTTGCTATGAATTGACTTTCCAGATTTTCCTTCATCGATTCAATTTCATTCATCTTTCTTTGCAGTTCACCTTGCCGTTGGTTGAGTTGCATTTCTCTTTGCTGCAATTTTACTTCGCTGGCTTGCAATTTTGCATTTCGTTGCTGAACTTGTTGTTCATATTCCGATTTCAGAGCAATAAATTTCTCTTTTACTTCGATTAAATTGTTTTTTTTGACGAGTTCAGCTTCCTCTTCCATTTTTTTAAGCATACGTTTATTGTTCTGCTTGAAATATAGGAAGGTACCCGTCACACCCACTGCTAATGCAATAATAATTCCTATGATGAGTTCCATTTTTTGATTTTATTATTTAGTAAAATTTGATAAATAGAAATATATAAATATAAAAAAACGCATTCACGTTGTTTAAATAATCATTTTTAATGGAGTGAAACTCCAATAAAACAACGTAATGCGGGAAATTTAGTTTAGGAAAACGATAAAAATTTTACTGATTATTTTCTACTTAAGCAATTTTCAATTTCTTTATTCAATGATGTTAATTTTTCAATCACAGGAGAAACGTCCTGCCTCATTTCTTGCTTTATTAGTAAAACTGCAAATTGATAAGCAACTAAAGTTAAAATCTCTTCATTGGCTCGCTGATGATATTTTTGCTGATATTTTTCAAGATATTTTGAAAATAATTTTTCAGCTTTTCGATATATTTCTTCATCTTTCCGGGCAATACGAAGGGGTAATTTAAAACCACCTGCTTGTACATTTATTAAAAAAGTATCGTTGTCCATCATCTTGCTCTTATTCTTTTAATAAAAGAGCTAAACATTTGTCAATTTCCCGCACCATTTTACTAAGCTGCTGCTTTGCCAAGCTACTTTCTTCGGGCGTAGCTGCTAATGCTTTAGCAATTTGAAAATGGTTAATTTTTTCTTGTAGTTCCAAAACTTTTTGTTGAAGAGATTTTAATTCGTTGTCTTTTAACTCTATTTCTTTTTTCAACATAAAGTTCTGTACTTTTAATGACTCGTACTCCGAAATTAATTTTCGCAGATTCGAAGCAAATACGTTTATTAGTTCCTCGTACTGATTAGTCATTTTACAAAAAAATCTATACAAAGTTACTCAATCGCTTTCAATTAATAAAATTTATTGTTTATTTTTCATTTTGTTTAAATATTTGCTTAAAAATCATGATAAGAATTCAAAAATATTTTAACGCAGATGTAAAAACATTTTCAAAAAGTGCAAAATTTCAACTAACATGTTTTTTTGTAGAAAAATACTATTTTTGTATAAAAAATAAAAATGTGGATTCCTGACCTTTTCAATTACAATCGCCGACCTACTCAAGAAATCAAAATAGGAAATTTACTAATGGGGGGTAATACACCTATTCGTTTGCAATCGATGACTAATACTGATACCAACGATATCGATGCTTCTGTATCGCAATGTATTCGTTTGATCAAGGTTGGTGCAGAACTGGTGCGACTTACTACACAGGGATTACGCGAAGTAGAAAGTTTAAAAAAAATTCATCAGCAATTAAATGAAAAAAAATTTTATGTCCCGTTGATAGCAGATGTCCATTTTAACCCTCTTGTAGCTGAAGCTGCTGCTCGATGTGTAGAAAAAGTACGGATTAATCCAGGTAATTACGTGAGAAGTATTAAAATAAATCATTCAGCTGACTATACGAAAGAAGAGTTTAATTTAGAACAGCAAAAATTAAAAGAACAATTCATACGGCTTCTCAATATTTGTAAAGAACATCGCACAGCTATTCGTATTGGAGTGAATCATGGTTCCTTGAGTGAAAGAATGATGAATCGTTATGGCGATACTTCCGAAGGATTAGTTGCCTCCTGCATGGAATTTTTACAAATTTGTCAGGAAGAAAATTTTTCTGATGTAGTTGTTTCTATAAAAGCTTCCAATACTGTTTTAATGATACACGCTGTGCGAAAGCTTGTAAAAGAAATGGAACAGAAAGGTTTTCATTATCCTATCCATTTAGGGGTGACAGAAGCAGGGGAAGGTGAAGATGGTCGCATCAAATCGGCAGTTGGAATCGGAACTTTACTGGCAGATGGAATTGGTGATACCATTCGTGTTTCGTTGAGTGAAGAACCAGAAGCTGAAATTCCTGTTGCACGGCAACTTGTATCTTATATTGCTGAACGCGAACAACATGAAAAAATTTTTGCACAGATTAATCCTTCATGGTCACCTTTCGAATATTCTCGTAGGAAAACCCAAGCTGTTGCTAATATAGGTGGAAATCATTTGCCAGTAGTATTTGCTGCTACACAAAAAAATTTCACCATTTCACCAGATTATTACATAGAAGGGAGAAAAATCTATAATAATGCTGGAAAAATTTTCTCTGTTTATTTGACAGATGAAATTCCTTTACTAAAAAAAGACGTATCAGAAGTAAAATTTTTAAAATTGTCTTATCCAGAGTTGAATTCTGATGTTTTATCGTTTCTGAAAGAAAGAAAAGATGTAGTTATTTTGCTTTTTACAAAACACAAAAATGGAGTTGCTGAACAAAGAGCTTTTTTCCATACCTTGATGAATAAAGATATAACTACTCCCGTCATAATAGCTCGAAATTATCAAGAAAACAATTTAGAAAGTTTACAAATAAAGGCGTCGGTTGATATTGGTATGTTATTTGTGGACGGCTTCGGCGACGGAATTTTGTTGCAAAATGAAGGTACAATATCCTTAAAAGATATTAATTCGCTGTCATTTGGAATTTTACAGGCTACGCGAGTAAGAATTTCAAAAACAGAATATATTTCGTGCCCGGGCTGTGGACGCACCTTATTTGACTTGCAAAAAGTAGTTGCAGAAATAAAAGCTAAAACTTCTCATTTAAAAGGTTTAAAAATTGCTGTAATGGGTTGTATTGTGAATGGTCCTGGAGAAATGGCAGATGCCGATTATGGTTATGTCGGTACTGGAAAAGGGAAAGTAAGTTTGTATAAAGGCAAGCAATGTTTGTTAAAAAATATTGCCGAGGATGAAGCTATAAATAAATTAATTGAACTCATAAAAGTGAATGGTGATTGGCTATAAAAAGATTGAAAAAAATAAAATATTATCTTTTCTAATTTTTTCTTTTAAAATAATGTGATTCTCTTAAAAATGGTTTAACAATTAAAAAATGAAGGTATGAAAAAAACAATTTTTATGGCGATTCTATTGGTAAGCTTTATGACGAGCTTTGCTTATGGACAGGTAAACAGTAAAGCTATTGGAGTTCGTGCTAGTTATGGTGCCGAGTTATCTTATCAACATCCTTTTAGTCATGCTAATCGACTTGAAGCTGACTTAGGTTTTTATTACGATCACGGTTTCAATCTTGCAGGCGTTTATCACTGGGTTTTTGATTTATCAGAATTAGCAACTGGTTTTAATTGGTATGTTGGTTTAGGACCTCAAATTGGATCATGGGATTATCATTATAAGGGTAAAGATTATGATGGTCTTGCTTTAGGAATAGTAGGACAAATAGGGATTGAATATAATTTTGATATTCCTTTGCAACTTTCATTGGATTATCGTCCAGGTTGGTATATTTTACCAAATAGTTACGGAGGAGCCTGGGAAGGAGTAGCTTTAGGAATACGTTATAAATTTTAGAGGTAAGAAAAACTTTTTTGAAATGGTTGAATGAAAAAAGAGGCAGCTAAAATAAGCTGCCTCTTTTTTAGTATTAATAAAGTTATCCTACTTTACAATTGACAGGAAAGTAGAATCAGTAGCAAATTTTGCGAATTCAATATCATTCAATGCCTTTTGAGCTAATGATTTATCTTTGCTAATAGCTGTTCTTAAATTTGAATAAACGGCATCACGATCATTTGTTCTGGCTCCAACAATAGCTGAAAGATAAGCTGTTGTAGCATCAGGTTGTGGAATAGCAGCTAAAACTTTTCGAGCCTGGTTATAATCATTATTCAGGATATACAGCAAAGCTACATTGTTTGATATGTCATTCGATTTAAACGAATTTATTGCTTTTGCATAATCACCTTTTTTCAAATACAATGTTCCTAAAGCTTTACTTAATTCTCCACTTGTATTGGCTGCTTTTCCAAATAATTCTTCGGCTTTGGTCACATCGCCTTTCTTTAATGCAATCAATCCTAGATTAAAGTTAACATCAGGTGAATTTGGATCCTTCTGCAGAGCTTGAGTAAACAATTTTTCTGCTTCATCTATCTTGTCTTGTTGATAGTAAATAAGACCTAAATTATTATACCCACGAACATCATTTGGATAAAGGTTTATTACTTTCTGATAAATAATTGCTTTATCGTTCAGATTATCTTTTAAGGTTGCAGCATAAAGCAATTCTTCAACAGAAAGTTGCGATGGATTGTTAGCAGCTAACTGAGAGATTTGATCATCAGATTTACCAATAATATCCACTGTAAGTTTCAGCCGAGAACGACGTAATTGAGGAAGAATCTCTTCTGCAATTTTTTGATAAGCTGCAGATAGATTTTTAATCTGACGTTCACGTTCTTCTGGATCAGAATACATCGACAAAACTCTTAAAATAACTTCTTTATCCTGAATATTGGAATTTTCCATTAACTTCTGAAATCCTTCCCAGTCTTCGGGTGTAAACTTTGAATCAATTTTTACAGAAGTTTTAAGCTTCTTCATTTGATTGTTGATATAATCAACAGAAACCTTTTGACGTTTTTCAGCGAGATTGGTATTTAAATCAATTGGACCATCAGGTGAAGCATATCCCGCTATTTCAAAATCAGAAACTTTTTTGTTCGTATCTTTTTTTACTTCAGCAATTTTATTTACCAAAGAAACCACTTCTTCTTTCTTTAATTCGGTTGGACGAAGATCCCATCTCTCAATCAAAAATTTAATATCTGCCTCTTGGGTTTCCTTAATGATACGTTGAAATTTATCAGGTATCAAAGCACCTTGAATTTCAGAAGCACTTACCGTAGCCAACTCAGAAGTAGCAATTACACCATCTGCCACTTTTACACTTGGAATTTGATAATTTTTGTCTTTAACAGTGATATCAAAATCAAGATATAATTCCGATTTTGCCATTTCTGGTACATAATTGAAAGAAGCATTAATGGTATAAGAACCACCAGCCTTGTAAGAAATGACTTTATTATTTCCTATTACTTTTTCACCTTGGAAAGTTGCAGGGGTACTTTTCACTTCTTGACCCTGAAAACGTAAAACAGGGGTTACCGTTACTACGGCATTCTTGTTAAAATATTTTACAGGGAAAGCTCCATTAATTGTGGCATTTACTTTTCCACCTTTAACTTCGAGAGGATTGGGAGTGCATTTAAAACTAGTAGGATCAAGAGCTCTCATATCTTTACTGCACGAGCAAAGGATAATAGCCACTACCATTGATAAAGCAAAAAATAATTGTTTTTTCATACGACAGAAAATTTTTTAATGTTAATAATTCAATTATATTAAAATAATTCTACAGAATATAGAACAATACTAACTTGACAAAGCTACAATTTTTTGTTCAATTATTCTTTATTTTTGCAAAAAAAATTCTTAAACTTTTCTTCTTTCTAAACTCTTTAAAAATAATTCATAAATGAATCATCAAAAAATATACCACTGGTTACATTTTTTAAAATACCTTAACATTACCAAGAGTTTTAATTTTATTAAACTCTTGATTTCATATATTTTATCTATTTTTAAAATTAATAATACACAAAAAAGAAATTTACCTTTTTTTGTTTCCATAGAACCTGTCAATTTTTGCAATCTCCGTTGCCCAGAATGTTACACTGGAAAAAATTTCTTTACTGAACAAAAAAAAATTCTTGATTTTCAAAATTATATTAAAATAATAAATGAACTAAAAAACACTTTACTTCATGTGATACTGTATTTTCAAGGTGAGCCACTTTTGCATCCTTTATTGCCAGAAATGATTCGTTATGCTCATAAAGCCAAAATTTACACTTCCCTTTCTACAAATGCTCAATTGATGAATGAAAAAATGGCTGAAAAACTTGTTTTGTCGGGCTTGGACAAATTAATTGTTTCACTGGACGGAACCACGCAAGAAGTTTATGAAACCTATCGAAAAGAAGGAAACATAAAAAAAGTAATAGAAGCCGTAAAAATACTGATACAAAAGAAAAAAGAGCTACAATCGTTCACGCCGATGATTGAAATTCAGTTTTTGGTCTTGGGAACCAATGAATTTCAAATGAAGGAAATGAAAAAACTTGCAAAAGAATTAAAAGTGGATAGGTTAGTTTTTAAAACAGCACAATTACATAATTTTGAAAATGGTCATCCTTTGATGCCACAACAATTACGGTATTCCAGATACAAACTCAATAAAAATGGAAAATATCAATTGAAATATGCTCAACCCAATCGTTGCTGGCGACTTTGGAGCGGAGCTGTTGTGAACGTCAATGGAGATGTTTTGCCTTGTTGCTTTGATAAAAGCGGAAAATATTCTTTTGGAAATGTTTTTCAAGAATCATTTTATCAAAGCTGGCATTCTACCGAAGCCAACAATTTTAGGAGAAATATTCTTCATAATCGAAAACAATATGAAATTTGCTTGAATTGCACAAGTCATTAAAAAAATAGAATTTTGTATTGGCTTGAAAATCAAAATAATTTAGGCTTTCTCTTTTTTGCCTCCTCAAAACTCAATTGTTTTTCATCTTTATGATATTCTTGTCGGATAGTTTCGTATTCATTTTGAATTTCTTCCACAAAATGATAGCGAGTTTTTTCGTTCATTAATTGCGAAACGATTGAAATATTAACTGATGCATCTTTTACATAAACCACTGGTCCACTATAATGCGGAGCAATTTTGAGAGCGGTGTGAATTTTTGAAGTAGTAGCTCCACCAATGAGTAAAGGAATTTTGAAACCATTTTTCTCCATCTCTGTAGCAACGTTAGCCATTTCTTCCAGCGAAGGCGTTATCAATCCACTTAAACCAATCAAATCTACCTTTTTTTGTTTGGCTGTTTCGATAATTTTTTCGGCAGGAGCCATCACACCCAAATCAATGACTTCATAATTATTGCAAGATAATACCACGCTTACAATGTTTTTTCCTATATCATGAACATCACCTTTTACGGTGGCAATCAAAAACTTACCAGCACTTATGCTTTGATTGTTGACTTTTTGTTTTTCGATTTCAGGTTGCAAAATGGCAACAGCTTTTTTCATCGTACGAGCTGTTTTGACCACTTGAGGTAAAAACATTTTCCCTTCACCAAACAAATCTCCTACTACATTCATACCATTCATCAGTGGTTTCTCAATAATTTCAATAGCTGAATCATATTGAGTTAAGGCTTCGGCCAGGTCTTCTTCCAGATAATCTTCAATACCTTTCATCAAAGCATATTCCAATCGTTTTTCGAGCGAATAAGACCGCCAATCTTCTTTTTTTTCAATTTTCTGAGAAGAATTTTTATCCTTTATTTTTTCTGCATATTCAATCAATTTTTCTGTAGCATCTTCTTTTCGATTCAAAATCACATCTTCCACACGTTGGAGCAGTTCAGGTTCGATTTCCTCATAAATAGGCAAAGCACCTGCATTCACAATGGCCATATCCAAGCCTGCTTGAATAGCATGATAAAGAAAAACAGCGTGCATTGCTTCGCGAACCACATTATTTCCTCTAAAAGAAAAAGAAAGATTACTGATGCCACCACTGACTTTTGCAAAAGGTAAATTTTTCTTTATCCATCTAACAGCTTTCAGAAAATCAACTGCATAGTTACTGTGTTCAGCCATACCTGTGGCAATAGCAAGCACATTTGGATCAAAAATAATATCCTGCGGAGGAAAACCTGCTTTTTTTGTCAATAAATGATATGCTCGTTCACAAATTTCAATTTTTCGTTCAAAA
This sequence comes from Paludibacteraceae bacterium, assembly GCA_018056165.1. Classification (GTDB taxonomy): domain Bacteria; phylum Bacteroidota; class Bacteroidia; order Bacteroidales; family Paludibacteraceae; genus MVYY01. The sequence continues at coordinate 12,052 of JAGPGD010000027.1, forward strand.
GTATCACCTTGACCTTTTTCATCAAAAGCCATAACAACAACTGCTGCTCCATAGGAACGAATTTTTTTGGCTTTGGCTAAAAAATCATCTTCGCCTTCCTTCAAACTGATGGAATTTACAACACCTTTCCCCTGCATACATTTCAAACCTGCTTCAATAACTTCCCATTTTGAAGAATCAATCATAAAAGGAACTTTTGCTACTTCTGGCTCCGAGCTCAAATAATTCAGAAAAGTAACCATTTCCTTTTTAGCATCAAGAAGAGCATCGTCCATATTAATATCAAGCATTTGTGCTCCATCATTTACTTGCTGGCGAGCTACAAACAAAGCTTCTTCATATTTCTTTTCCTTAATAAGACGAAGGAACTTGCTTGAACCAGCTACATTGCACCTTTCACCAATGTTTACGAACAAACTATTTTCATTGATTGTGAGAACTTCAAGTCCACTTAATTGTAAATCAGTAGTTGGAGTTTGAGGTTGACGAACTTTTGCATTCTTTATCAAATCAACATAGCGAGCAATATGTTCTGGTGTTGTTCCACAACAACCTCCAATAATGTTTACCAGTTGTTCATCAAGATATTCTTTTATTTGCTCTGCCATTGTTTCAGGTATTTCGTCATATTCACCCAACTGATTGGGCAAGCCTGCATTTGGATAAGCACTGACAAACCACGGAGCATATTTGCTAACTTCTTGTAAATAAGGTTTTAAATCTTTTGCTCCGAAAGAACAATTTAAGCCAACTGATAACAAATCAGCATGAGCAATAGAAACCAGAAAAGCTTGAACAGTTTGTCCGGATAAGATTCTTCCACTTTTATCAGCAATAGTAGCCGAAACCATTAATTCGACATGTCTGTTTACTTCTTTCATGGCTTCCTGGGCTGCAAAAATAGCAGCTTTTGCATTTAAGGTATCAAAAACTGTTTCTATCAACAGTGCATCTACTCCACCTTCAATGAGTGCGATCATTTGTTCTTTGTAAGCTGTCACCAACTCATCAAAAGTCACAGAACGAAAAGCTGGACGATTTACATCAGGCGATAATGAAGCACTTTTATTTGTAGGTCCAACCGAACCCGCAACAAATCGTGGTTTTTCAGGATTTTTGGCAGTAAACTCATTTGCCACTTCACGCGCCAGATGAGCAGCAACCAGATTGATTTCTCGAACATATTCTCCCAGCTCATAATCAGCCATTGAAATTCGTTGAGCATTGAAAGTATTTGTTTCAATGATATCTGCTCCAGCTTCCAGATATTTTCTATGAATAGATTGAATTAATGATGGATACGTTAATACGAGCAAATCATTGTTCCCTTTCAACTGTTTCGACCAGTCTATAAAGCGAGAACCACGAAAATCTGCTTCAGAAAGTTTCTGACGTTGTATCATGGTGCCCATCGCACCATCTAAAATCAAAATGCGATGTTGAAGTTCATTTCTAAGAGTCATTGAAAGATTTTTCAAAAGAGGAATTTACGAATATTTATGACAAAAATAAAGATAATCTGTCAATCAACAAAAAACTAATTTAAATGGTCAACTTATAAATTCAACTTTTAAACCTTTGATTTCTGGTGAATTTTAGATATCTTTGCATCAAGAAAAGAATTATTCATTAAATCAATATTTTAAAAATCTGCAAAATGAAAAGATTAGTATTAGTAAGACATGGAGAAAGTATATGGAACAAGGAAAATCGTTTCACAGGCTGGACTGATGTAGATTTATCAGAAAAGGGCATTGAAGAAGCAATAAAAGCGGGTAAGATTTTAAAAGAGAAAGGGTTTTTCTTCCAGAAAGCTTATACTTCTTACTTGAAAAGAGCCATTAAAACGTTGAACATTATTCTCGACCAGATGGACTTGGACTGGATTCCGGTAGAAAAAACCTGGCGATTAAATGAAAAACATTATGGCATGCTGCAAGGGTTAAACAAGGCAGAAACGGCTGAAAAATATGGTGAGGAACAGGTTTTGCTCTGGCGGCGAAGTTATGATGTCCCCCCTGCTCCACTTGACCCTGACGATCCACGGTCTCCTTATCTTGATCCACGATATAAAGATGTTGACAAAAAAGATTTGCCTCTAACGGAATCATTAAAAGATACTGTTGCACGTATTTTGCCTTATTGGGAGAATAATATTTTACCCACATTGAAAGAGAAAAATGAAATTTTGGTGGTAGCTCATGGAAACAGTTTGCGTGGTATTGTAAAAGTGCTAAAAAACATATCCGACCAAGATATTGTAGGGTTAAACTTACCTACAGGAATCCCTTATGTATTTGAATTTGATGACGATTGTAATTTGGTGAATGACTATTTTCTGGGCGATCCTGAAGAAATAAAAAAATTGATGGAAGAAGTTGCCAATCAAGCAAAAAAAAAATAGTCTTTTATTAAGGAATGAAATTTGAAAGCAGTAGGATTATATCGTACTGCTTTTTTTTAATGTTAGTACCAGTAAAATAATTTAATCAAAAGAATTCCTCGAGTCTTGCCTCGGGGTTATTCATTAAACGAAGCTTTGCATTTATAGCTCCTGTGAATAAAATTCATTCAATTGTAACAGAGAAAGAAATTCCAAGAGATATAAAATTGCAATTAAAAAATATGAATATACAGGTGTATATAGCAAAAATAAACGCAGATTAATTTTTATTTCTCTTTTCCCGTTAGAAATAATTGCATCTGGTTGTTCTCCTTAATTTGACCATTGTCTAACATAAAACGAATGACTTCTATTACTTTAGGTTCCTTATAAGGAATTTTTTTGACTAACATGTCTAAAGGACTGGATTGATGGGATAAAATTTGTTGAATAGCAGCACGAATATTAACAAAATCTTTATCTCTCATCATTATTTCTTTCTTTTTCAAGCATACATCACATTTGCCGCAAGGACGTGTATTTTTTTCTCCAAAATAAGAAAGCAAAAGTTGACTGCGACAAATATTTTCTTCTTGAGCATAATTCAAAACACTGTTTATTCTTGATATAAATCTTTCCCGTCGATCTTCATAAACTTCCTTCCCCAACTGCAAATATTTAGTAGCCTCACGTTCACGAGTAAAAACAATAAAAGGCGTTTTTTTACGCGGAATATATTGCACAATTCTATTTTTAGCCAATTTTACCAGATATTCATATACTTTTTGACGTTCCCATTTAAGTCGTTCCGCTATCAAATCTTCGTTGATATAGGCAAATTCTGTAAACAAACCTGTATAAGAACGTAAAAGCATATGAATTAGCTTTTCTTCGTCATCTGATTGACGAAGCTTATACAATTCTTCCTTATCCACGGTGAAAAGTAACCGAGAAGAACTATCCTGCTCATCTGTAATTTCCAAGTAACCAGCTTGTTGAAGTATTTTTAAACTGTTATAAGTAATCAAAGGCGATAAATGGAATTTGGCACAAAAATCAGCTATATTGAAAGGAAAAACAGCATTCAATCCTGAACCAACTGCCAGTTGAAAATAATTTCCCAGTGACTCATAAACTTTATATATGGCTTCTTTCTTTGGAAAAGTTTCGGATATGCGTTTTTTCATTTTTGTTGCATCATTCTCATTATACAATAAAACAGCATAAGCTTTCTTTTCATCTCTTCCAGCTCTGCCTGCTTCCTGAAAATAAGCTTCCAGTGAATCTGGCAAATCCAGATGAATCACTGTACGAACATCTGGTTTGTCAATTCCCATTCCAAAAGCATTCGTAGCAACTATCACACGAGTTTGATTGTTTTTCCAACGAGTTTGAACCGCATCTTTTGTTTCATTTTTTAAACCTGCATGAAAATGTTCAGCTTTAATCCCATTTTGAAGTAAAAAATCAGCAATTTCTTTCGTTTTTTTGCGATTGCGAACATAAACGATGGAAGTTCCTGGAACATTTTTCAAAATTTTCAACAAATAATCATTCTTGTTTTCAGTAATTCGAACCACATAAACCAGATTGGAACGATAAAAACTTTTTTGAAAAATATTCTCTTCACGAAAATGTAATTTTTCTTGAATGTCTTTTTTAACTTCTGGTGTAGCAGTTGCTGTCAAGGCAAGCACAGGCACATCAGGAAAGTATTGGCGGATATCAGCAATTTTTAAATAGGAAGGACGAAAATCATAACCCCATTGCGAAATACAGTGTGATTCATCAACAGCAATCAGGCAAACCTTGACTTGCTGGATTTTCTTAAGAAAAATTTCAGTAGCAAGCCTTTCTGGTGAAACATATAAAAATTTATAAGCTTCAAAAACGGCATTTTCTAATATCATTAAGATTTCTTCATAAGTCATTCCAGTATAAAGAGCAGCAGCGGGAATATTTCGTTTTTTTAAGTTTTCAACCTGGTCTTTCATCAAAGCAATAAGTGGCGTAATCACCAGGCATAAACCTTCCATTGCCATTGCAGGCACCTGAAAGGTTAACGATTTTCCCCCACCTGTAGGCATTAAGCCCAACGTATCTTTTCCCGAAATTATGCTCTGAATAATTTCACTTTGTAATGGGCGGAATTCATCGTATCCCCAATATTCTTTAAGAATTTTGTAATAATCTTCCATTTATTTATGGATTTTAATTTGTGATGATACAAACTATTTCTGAAATAAAGCTATTGCAAATAAATATTATGGCTTTTTTAAATCTCGATTGAATAACACTAAATATTATGCAATCAATTTTTAAACTTTATACACTAATCTAATAAGGTTTGGTTTGGTTTGGTTTGGTTTGGTTTGGTTTTTCTATTGTTATGAAAGTTTTTAGCATAATAAGGTTGAAAAATTAACCCTGTTTTATTGAACTAAATAATTACCGACATTTATGCGTTGTGAATAATCAACTGTTATTCAACGCATTTCAGTAGAGACGTCATATATGGCGTCTCTACTGAATTAACATTTTGACCATTACGTTATAGTGTAATAACCGTTCATTTTCACTGAATTTTACAGAGAAAAATTCTATTTTACCGTCCAAAATCATCTCACGTCAGCAATTGTTTAAATTTTAATAAAACCTTATATAAAAACATTGAACCCTAATAACTTTGAAATATCTCCTTAATTATAACCCTATTACCTTATTTAGCCTTGTTGTGGATCTTTAAATTGTTAACTTCAAGATTCACAATAAACTTAAAGCTAAAATACACAAAAATTAAGTGATTTAAAAACGTTTTCTCACCAAAACTTTTAAGCCTGCTGGAATCATTTTAATTTTTATTTCTTTTCCTTCTTCATAAGGTTCGCCATCATAATGAAAAGGTCCAGGGGTATCACGATAAACAGTAATTTCATCCGTTCGTAAAGTTGTCATAAACAAATCATTAGAAATAGTTTTAGTAAAAAGTTGAAGTGCAATGGAAGGCAAGGCAAAAATCGGAAAATTACTCATAATGGAAATATCCATTTTACCATCTTGCAGACTTGCTTTTGGTGCAATATAGGCATTATTACCCCATTGAGAAGCATTAGCAAATGTTAATAAGAAAGCTTTGATTTCTATATCAATATTTTTACCTTGTAAACGATAATTTTGTGAATGATAACTAAAATATCCCTTCAAAACTTTTTCAAAATAAGCTCTTATTCCTCGTTTTCTGCCTTTTGCAAATTCTGTTGCTACATAAGCATCGAATCCAGTGCCACAAGTACAAAAAAATAATCGCTGATTTACTATTCCATAATCAATATTAATAGATTCTGAATTATTCAAAAGTTGGATAGCTTTAGGAATATTCAGGGGAATTTTGAGGTGACGAGCCAGCCCATTGCCAGAACCTATTGGAAGAATACCCAGCGAAGTGTTGGTATGTATCAGTGAGCGTGCTATTTCATTTACTGTACCATCCCCACCAACAGCCACTACATTAGAAAAACCATCATTCACAAATTCCTTTGCTAACAATGAACCTTCACCAGCATATTTTGTAAAAACAATTTCTGGTTTGAAAAGCTGCAAGTCTAATAATTGCTGAATGTAATCGGGAATAAAGTTTTTATTTTTATTTCCGGCTGCAGGATTAATAATAAAGCCAATTTTCTTTTTCATCGTGATTTCATAAAAATCCCAAAATTGGTAGTGAAATTACAAATAATTTTTGGGAACGAAAAAATCATTTTCAAAGTAATAAACTATTCCATTAATTATTTTGTTGTAACTTTGCAAAATTTTATTAATCAGTTGATTCATATTTGTTTTAACAAAAATATATTTGAACATTCTCTTATTTAATTATTTTTTATAACTCATTTTTATGTCCAAAAAAAGAAAAACAAGTAGTCATTTACCTAAAAAAGAACTAATTCACTATATTACCACTATTTTTAATGAAAATCCTGAAAGAACATTCAATTACCGACAAATTGCGGCTGCTTTGAATATTCATTCCTCTTCACAACGCATATATATCCGCGAATTATTAGAAGAATTAACAGAAGAAGATTTTTTAATTGAAGTTTCGCAAGGAAAATTTAAAGCCAATGTACGTAATAAATATGTAGAAGGCATTGTTACGCGTACAGGCATTAAAACATATGTGATACCAGACGATGGGGGAGACAAAATCTTTATTCCCGAACGCAAAACCAATCATGCATTACCAAACGACCGCGTAAAAGTTCTTCTCTATGCTCACAGACATAATCAACCGCTTGAGGGAGAAGTAATTGAAATTTTAGAACGTTCTCAGAATACTTTTGTGGGTGTGCTGGAAGTTTCCGATAATTTTGCCTTCCTGGTGGTAGATAATCATATTATGAGTAATGATATATTTATTCCAAAAAATAAATTGAAAAATGGCAAAAGTGGACAAAAAGCAGTAGTAAAAATCGTTGATTGGACATCAGAAATGAAAAGTCCAATCGGTGAAGTTATTGACATATTAGGTAATAAAGGCGAAAACAACACAGAAATGCATGCCATTTTAGCCGAGTTTGGTTTGCCTTATCAATATCCTGATGAAGTTGAGAAAGCAGCTAATAAAATTGATGCAAGAATAACTTCACAAGAAATTGCTCGACGAATAGATATGCGTGATGTGGTAACCTTCACCATCGATCCTCGTGAGGCTAAAGATTTTGACGATGCTTTATCTATCCATCAATTAGAAAATGGACTATGGGAAGTTGGTGTACATATTGCTGACGTCACACATTATGTTCAACCAAACAGTATGATTGATCAGGAAGCTCAAAAACGCGGTACTTCTATCTATCTGGTTGATAGAACAATTCCTATGCTCCCTGAACGACTTTCGAATAATATTTGTTCCTTGTTACCGAACGAAGATAGGTTAACTTATTCCGTAATTTTTCAACTGAATGACAAGGCGGAAGTGATAAACTATCAAATTGCTCGTACTGTGATACGTAGCAAACAACGCTTTACTTACGAAGAAGTTCAAAAGATTATTGAATCGGGAGAAGGAAACTATAAAAATGAAATTTTAAAATTAAATGAATTAGCACAAATTCTTCGAAAAAATCGTTTAAATAATGGTGCAATTGATTTTGAACGGGTAGAAGTACAATTTGAAATTGACAAAAAAGGAAGACCTCTTTCAGTATTCTTTAAAGAACAAAAAGAAGCCAACCAGTTAATTGAAGAATTTATGCTACTGGCAAACAAAACAGTGGCAACCCACATTGGAAAACCACAGAATGGAAAAAAAACTAAGACATTTGTGTATAGAATTCACGAATCGCCCGATGCACAAAAACTGAAAGATTTTGCCAGCTTTATTAAAAAATTTGGTTACCACTTCAAAACTTCCTTGCCTAAATCTAAAATTTCAAATGAAATGAATAAATTATTAAATGATGTACAAGGAAAAAAGGAACAAAATTTAATTGAAACGTTAGCTATTCGTTCTATGGCAAAAGCCATTTATTCTACAAAAAATGTAGGTCATTATGGACTGGCTTTCGATTATTATACTCATTTCACTTCACCTATTCGTAGATATCCTGATATGATGGTGCATCGTTTATTAACTCGCTATCTGGCAAATGGTCGCAGTGTGAACACAGAAGAATGGGAACAATATTGTGAGCACAGTTCCGATATGGAGCAACTGGCTGCTAAAGCCGAAAGAGAATCCATTAAATACAAACAGGTTGAATTTATGTCGGAAAGAATAGGACAAATTTATAATGGAATTATTTCAGGAGTTACTGAATGGGGCATTTATGTAGAGTTAATAGAAAATAAATGTGAAGGAATGATTCCAATTCGCAATCTGGATGATGATTATTACATTTTTGACGAAAAAAATTATTGCCTTGTGGGAAGACATCATCAAAAACGTTACTGTTTAGGCGATGAGATAAAAATAAAAGTAGTAAAAGCCAATCTGGACAGAAAAGAATTAGATTTCGCTTTAGCTTGATGCTTATGTAGTTTTTCTGATTTTTTTAAAAAGGAAGGTTGCTATTTTTAAAAAATAACCCTATCTTTGCAAGCACAAAAAAAGGGGCCCCGTAGCTTAATTGAATAGAGCATCTGACTACGGATCAGAAGGTTACAGGTTTGAGTCCTGTCGGGGTCGCAAATAAAGAGACTTTAAAAAACAAAAGGTCTCTTTTTTATTTTTTATCAACCTTAAATATGAATATGTCTGATTTTTCTTCTTCCGAACCTTACTATAGTCGTTATAGAAAAATTCTCTTTTCTATTATTGTGGTTATATTCCATTGGTTGATAAAAATTCTCCAAGAGCGAAAATGGCCGAAATTAGAGAAGCTCAGCTTTGCGAAAATTACCCAAGAGCTATTCAGGTTGCAGAAAGTTATCTTTTAATCATTCTCTAAGTGTAATATTCAACACAATTCTCCCATTCACATTTTCAACAGGTAGCTTTTATTCTTTCTTACGAGAAAATTCCTTTTTATTATCAATAAAATCGTGTAAATTTGTATCAAAATTCTTTTTTCGGGGTGTGGCGCAGTTGGCAGCGCGCTACGTTCGGGACGTAGAGGTCGCAGGTTCGAGTCTTGTCACCCCGACATTAGCGTTTTTTATCAAAAATTATTATTTCCCTAAAAATAAATTTATTATGAAAAAACAATTTTTTATTTTATTGGGATGTGTGGCTATTTTATTTACATCCTGTCTAAAAAATGAAGAGTCAAATTATACTCCTACTATTAGTTTTTTAACTTATCCAATTACCAATCACAATGACTCCTTAAATATTAAATTAATTGATCCGAGTGGTACTTATCAACTCGATACTATCGAAGTAGGCGATACAGTTACATTTTTGCTTGGGTTAAATGGTTATACGAATAATTTAACCTCCTTCTATGTGCAACACACTGACAGCAGTGCTACTAAAATAGACTTTCCACCACTTGAAAATCTGAATAATATTTTTTCTGAACCCCTTTCAGATTATGAAAGTGGGAAATTTATTTTTGCATATAATTATAGTTCAATATATTTTTCTTTTAATTATATAGCTAAAAAACCAAGCAATAATGCTGCAATTATTTTTACTCTTTCTTCTGATGCACAATTTTCTGAAGGAAGTGGATATAATACTGTTTCTTTCAGATTAAAAACTCCCATAAAGCAAAAAATTAGTATCCAATAATTAGTTTTTTGAGGATGTTTAAAAAGGACTTTTTCAAAAAAGAAAAATGTCCTTTTTTTATAACTTTATTGATTATCCGCAAAGTATCCTACTTTAAAAGGGATAAATTACAGTATATTTTTCAGAAAATAGTTATTAAAATATTTGTATAATTCACTGATATTCATTACCTTTACACTTCAAATCAACAACTAT
>JAGPGD010000080.1 GCA_018056165.1 Paludibacteraceae bacterium
AGTTGTTGATTTGAAGTGTAAAGGTAATGAATATCAGTGAATTATACAAATATTTTAATAACTATTTTCTGAAAAATATACTGTAATTTATCCCTTTTAAAGTAGGATACTTTGCGGATAATCAAAATTATTAATTTAGATGGTATTTATTTTTTATTTTTGTAAAAAATAAATTTATGAAAATTTTTCCAACTTCTTTAATCAGAAAACTTGATGAATACACTATTCAGCATGAACCTATTGCTTCAATTGACCTGATGGAAAGAGCTGCTCGCTCGCTTTGTAATAAAATATTGGAATACTTCAGATTTTCTTCTTTCTGTGTTTTAGCCGGTCCAGGAAACAATGGTGGTGATGCATTGGCTTTGGCTCGAATGTTGTTAGAAAAAAATTATTGTGTAAAGGTTTTTTTATTGCATACAGGAAGCTTATCAGTTGACTGTCAACAAAACAAGGAAAGATTAATAAAAAAATTTCCAGACTGTTTACAGGAAATGACTTCTTTGTTTTCTCCCCCGGAAGTTTCAGAAAACACCATAATAATCGATGGACTTTTCGGTTCAGGTTTATCTCGACCTTTAAGTGGAATTTATGCTGAGGCTGTTCAATGGATAAATGCATCTGGAAAAACCGTTATAGCAATAGATATTCCTTCGGGCTTAGCAGGAGAAGAAAACAAAGACTTGTCGCAGCCTATTGTAAAGGCAAATTATACTTTTTCTTTTCAATTTCCAAAACTTTCTTTCTTTTTTACTGAAAATGAGCCTTTTGTGGGGAAATGGGAAATACTGGATATTGGTATTCATCCAAAGGGCATTGCACAAACTGAAACGAATTATTATTTTTTGGAAAAATCAGAAATTAAAAATTTGCTTCACGAAAGGAAAAGGTTTTCTCATAAAGGAACTTATGGTCATTTGTTGATAATTGCTGGAAGCAAAGGAATGGCTGGAGCTGCTGTTTTAGCTTCAAAAGCAGCACTTCGAAGTGGTGTAGGACTGGTGACAGTGCACGGACCAGCCTGCAACAGAATTATTTTGCAAACAAAGGTTCCAGAAGCACTTTTTGAATCGGATAAAGAAGAAAATTTTATTTCTGAATTTCAAAATCTTGAAAAATATAATTCCTTTGCTATTGGTCCGGGAATTGGAAAAGACGAAAAAACTGCAAATATGTTGGAACAATTTCTTTTGAAGTTACCCAAATCACTTGTTTTGGATGCTGATGCATTAAATATTATCAGCCTGCAAAAAGAATGGTTGAAAAACCTTCCTTCTGATGCTATTTTCACACCTCATCCCAAAGAATTTGAAAGGTTGTTTGGGAGGGATGAAAATTCTTTTGCTCGGATGCTTAAAATACAGTGTTTAACACAAGAGTTGAAAGTAATTATTGTTTTAAAAGGAGCTTATACGCTAATTGGAACACCTGATGGAAATATTTTTTTCAACAGTACAGGAAACAACGGAATGGCAACAGGAGGCACAGGTGATGTGTTAACTGGAATAATAGGAAGTTTACTGGCACAGGGTTACACTTCGAAAGAAGCAGCAATCATAGGAGTTTATTTACATGGACTGGCTGGTGATATAGCTTTAGCAAATCAATCACCAGAATCACTAATAGCTGGTGATATAGTGGAAAGTATTGGTAAAGCTTTTCAAGCAATAAGAGAATAGTAATGAAGCCAAAATCAAAATTAATTACTTCTGATAAATATCTTTAATTTACATACTTCGTGAAATAGTGTCCAGAATGGCTGGAAAATCAGAATCTTTAAAAATAGAATATATAATTTTCAAACAACCAATGCACATTTGGTAACACACGTCTAAGCGACAATAGCCGAATTCATACAATTTTGGAGGTTTATCTCCCGCATTACCTTCATCGTAGTGCAACAATGAAGTAGCCCGCAAATCGGCTACTGTGCTTAGCCTCGGTCGTTGGACGCAAGGCAGGGAGACAAAAAAACCGACAGCATTTCATATATTTGCAGAAAAAACTTTAAAATTGACAGATTATGATTTTATTAAATATATTTGAGATAACCCTACCGTTGACTAATCCAGTACTCAAATTTCTGGTAATTCTGATTATTATATTATTTGCCCCGATTCTTTTAAATAAACTGAAAATCCCGCATATTCTTGGTCTTATTATAGCAGGAGCAGTTATTGGACCGAATGGTTTTAATCTATTATTAAGAGACAGTAGCATTATTTTATCAGGGACAGTAGGCTTGTTGTATATTATGTTTCTTGCAGGCTTGGAGATTGATTTGGCAGAATTCAAAAAGAACAGTGCTAAAAGTTTGCTGTTCGGACTGTACACTTTTTTAATACCAATGACACTAGGTACCTTTGCTGGTATTTATATTTTAAATTTTTCAATTCTTACATCCGTCTTACTTGCCAGTATGTTTGCTTCACATACACTGATTGCTTACCCAATACTTAGCAAATTAGGTGTAACGAAAAATCGTGCGGTAAACATTGCTGTTGGTGGTACAATGATTACCGACACTCTTGCTCTTTTAGTTCTCGCCGTTATCGTTGGTATGGCTCACGGAGAAGTTAACACTGCCTTTTGGACTAAACTTTCAATCTCTATTTTAGTTTTTGGTTTAATAGTTATGTTTCTTTTTCCAATCATTGGCCGTTGGTTTCTCAAAAGATACGAAGACAATGTTTCTCAATATATTTTTGTTCTTGTAATGGTTTTTCTCGGTGCTACGCTTGCTGAGGCAGCAGGTGTCGAGGCGATTATTGGTGCATTTTTATCAGGGTTGGCACTGAACCGTCTAATTCCTTCTACGTCTTCGCTAATGAACAGGATTGAATTTGTAGGGAATGCGATTTTTATACCATTTTTTCTTATTGGAGTGGGAATGCTTGTTGACTATCGGGCTTTCTTTAAAGATTTTGAAACTATAAAAGTGGCTGCCGTAATGACAATAGTAGCAACTTCAGCAAAATACATCGCTGCATGGCTTACTCAAAAATCTTTTGGGTTTTCAGTTGATGAACGTAGATTAATCTTTGGATTAAGTAATGCACAGGCAGCCGCTACACTTGCTGCTGTGTTAGTTGGGTATAATGTCATAATTGGTGAAAATGCCAACGGAGAACCAATTCGTTTATTGAGCGAAAGCGTCTTAAACGGAACAATTATAATGATACTCATTACTTGTACTATAGCATCTTTTGTAGCTCAAAAAGGGGGCAAAAATATTTCGTTGCAAGTATCATCAACGGTTGAAAGCGAAGATGTCGAACAAACAGAAAAAATATTAATTCCATTAAGCAATCCCGAAACAATGGAGGAATTAATTAATCTAAGTTTAATAATTAAATCAAAAGAAAATAACAAGGGATTATTTGCTCTTGTTGTTATTAATAATGACTCTTCGGAAACTTATAATCATGCAAAAAAACTATTAGACAAGGCTGTTTTTACTGCTTCTGCCAATGACATACAATTAAACAAAATTTTGAGATATGATATAAATACAACAAATGGAATTATCGGAGTTATTAAAGAACAAAATATTAGTGACTTAGTTTTAGGGCTTCACGTAAGCAAAGGTATTTCAGAATCATTTCTCGGTAAATTAACGGAACGGATTTTGACTAAATGCAATACGACTACATTTGTATACAAACCAATACAGCCTATTTCTACAATAAAAAGGCATGTTGTAATTGTACCTCAAAATGCTGAGAAGGAAATAGGTTTTCCATTTTGGTTGTCCAAAATATGGAATATCGCCAAAAATACAGGTGCAAAAATCGTTTTCTATGCACACCAAACAACTCTTGCATACATTAAAAAAATTTATTTAAAACACCCGATTGAAGCGGATTTTAAGATTTTTGACGATTGGAACGACTTTTTAATTATTTCACGAGAAATTAAAATTGACGATAATTTACTAATAGTTTTAAGCAGAAAAAATAAACTATCGTATCATGAGAATATGACTAATATCCCAACATATTTGAATAAATATTTTCAGACAAATAGTTTTATTCTTGTTTATCCTATGCAGCAAGGAGTTGTTGATAATGAAGAGATAGACCTGAATAATCCATCTTTAATTGAGCCAATTGAAAAACTTGATGAAATAGGGAAAAATATTATGAAACTATTCAGACGAAAATAAGCCCAGCACCCAACGTCTTATATAAAAAATTTTGCAGTTAGTGTATTATCGAGCGTTTCAGCTTGCATCAAAAGTAGTTGTAACTTGACAGGAAATTGCCCGCGTCAATCGTCCCTATGAAGATGAAGAAGGGAGAAAAAAAGTGTCGGGTTTCGTACTCGATTTTGTTGGCATTTTCGATCATCTGGAAAAAGCCCTTGCATTCGATTCGCAGGATATTGCCGGCATTGTGAGAGATGTAGAAATGCTGAAGGAAAGGTTCAAAGAAGAGATGGAAAAGGCAAGGAAAAATTACCTAACCATTATTGGCGGGAAAAAGCAAGATAAAGCAGTGGAAGCTTTGCTGAATTATTTTCTGGAAGAAGAAATCAGGAACGAATACTATCGGTTTTTCAAAGAATTATCAACTGTTTACGAAATTATTTCACCCGATGCTTTCCTGAGGGATTATCTGGAAGATTACGAAACGCTTTCGAGAATGTACCAAATTTTGCGAGAAAATTACGATCGTGGCATCGACATCAATAAAGATTTTACCCGAAAAACGATTGAACTGGTAAAAAAGCATACGAAAAGTGGAGAAATTCAGCCTACCATCGATATATTAGAAATTAATGAAGAAACGCTGGCAAAAATTGAAAAAAGCAAAGTTTCCGATATAGAAAAAGTTTTCAATCTTATTAAAAGTATAGAGCGAACCGTAGCACAGGAAGGCGATACGACTCCCTATCTGAAATCGATTGCCGAAAAAGCCGAAATGCTGGCAAAACTTTTTCAGGACAGGCAAAAAAC
>JAGPGD010000028.1 GCA_018056165.1 Paludibacteraceae bacterium
ATTGAATCGATTTATTGAGGCTTTCGGTGTTAAACCCAAAACCCTAAAAAGTCGCCACCTTGTCAAAGAACTTCTGTATTTCGGCATGAAAGCTGCATAATAGCTGTTTTTTTCTAACGAACTATTGTAAAGTTTGTCTTGTTAATTTTCTTTTAAAAAATATTGATATTCAATGCTTTATAAATTATGAAATTATTAAAATTATTTTTTTAATGTAGACTGATATTTTTATTTTGTAATTTAATTAGAAAAATCTTTAAAAGTTTTGTTAATATCAAAAATATTAAATATATTTGTTTTTTAAATAAATTTATCAAAAGCACTCTCTATATAAGAGTTCCAGCAAAGAGTTGGAATTCTTTTTATTTTTTATATATCAAAAACCTAAAATAAGTAATTATGGGTAACATAACTTATATGACCTCCGAAGGTTATAAAAAACTTATTGAAGAATTAAATGAATTAGAAAATGTTCAACGTCCTGCTATTTCCAAGCAAATTGCTGAAGCAAGGGATAAAGGTGATTTATCTGAAAATGCTGAATATGATGCAGCAAAAGAGGCTCAGGGAATGCTTGAAATGAAAATAGCTTTGTTGAAAGAAACCATAGCATCAGCACGTTTAATTGATGAATCAAGAATTAATACCAATGAAGTTCAGATTTTGACTCGCGTTAAAATTAAGAATACAAAAACTCAACAGATCATGTCTTATATGATTGTATCAGAGAGTGAGGCAAACTTAAAAGAAGGCAAGTTATCCGTAACAACACCTATTGCAAAAGGACTGTTAGGTAAAAAAGTGGGTGATAACGTTGCAATTCCTGTTCCTAATGGAATAATGCAATTTGAGATTCTTGAAATTTCACTTTAAAAAGATACAAATAATGGCAACGATATTCAGTAAAATTGCAAGTGGCGAAATACCTTGTTATAAGGTAGCCGAAGATGAAAATTATTTTGCTTTCCTGGATATTAATCCACTTACAAAAGGTCATACATTGGTTATACCCAAAAAAGAGGAAGATTATCTTTTCCAGCTTGACGACCCGACTTATATTGGATTAATGCTTTTTGCAAAGAAAATTGCTTTAGCTATTCAAAAAGCCGTTCCTTGTAAAAGGATAGGCATGGCTGTAATTGGTTTGGAAGTCCCTCATGCTCATATTCATCTTATTCCTATCAATAATGAATCGGATATGAATTTTAAAAATCCAAAGTTACAACTCAGTTCTGAAGAAATGACAGAAATTGCGAGTGCTATTCGCCAATTTATTCAATAAAAATGAAAAGAGTCGTATTCAAAATTTTTTACGACTCTTTAAAATTACTAAATTACATTTCTTGCTTTTTCAGCACAAAAGCAGTTCGAGCTGGAATGTAAAGCTTCAACCATTCTTTTCTGCTAAAATGTGGTGGCTCTGGAATGGTAAAATGAACAATACTTTCATCTACCAGATTAAATCCACCAAAAAGAGAATTGTCTGTGTTTAAAACTATTTTATAAGCACCTTTGTCTGCTAAAATACCATAATCAGTAAAAGATTTAGTGCCATTGAAATTAAAAACAAAAACAAATTTTCCTCGTTGATAAGCCAGCACTTGATCATCCTCCTTGATCCACAACTCTTGAATAGGTAATTTATTGAAAGCTGGCACAGATTTAATAAGGGCAATCATAGCACGATCAAATTCATTCAAATTATAATATAAATAATCCTGATTATCTACTAAATCCCATTGACGACGAGCATACTTGAATGACCACCCATTACCAGGGCGAGGAAAGTCAATCCATTCAGGATGTCCAAATTCATTTCCCATAAAATTCAAATAGCCGCCATTGATTGTTGTGGCTGTGACTAAACGAATCATTTTGTGTAAAGCCACTCCACGATCAACTTGTAAAGTAGTATCATCACGTTTCATGTGCCAATACATATCTGCATCAATCAATCTGAAAATAATAGTTTTATCACCAACCAGTGCTTGATCATGACATTCTACATAACTAATAGTTTTTTCTTCTGGTCTGCGATTGGTTACTTCCCAAAAAATTTGTCCCACTTTCCAATCTTCATCTTTTACTTCTTTGATTATTTTTATCCAGAAATCAGGTATGTTCATTGCCATTCGATAATCGAAACCCATCCCGCCATCTTCAATTTTTGCTGCCAATCCAGGCATGCCACTCACCTCTTCAGCGATGGTCACTGCACGTGGATTTACTTGATGAATTAGTTTATTGGCAAGCGTAAGATAGCAAATGGCATCACCATCCTGATTCAAATTGTAATAACAATCGTAACTTGTGAAATCTTCTCCTAAACCGTGACTTAGATAAATCATAGAAGTGACCCCATCAAAGCGAAAGCCATCAAAATGATATACATCTAGCCAAAATTTACAATTCGATAAAAGAAAATGCATCACCTCCTGTTTTCCGTAATCAAAACATAACGAATCCCACGCAGGATGTTCTCTGCGGGGTCCACCATGAAAATATTGATAAGGCGTTCCGTCAAAACGACCTAAACCTTCTACTTCATTTTTAACTGCATGAGAATGAACCAGATCCATGATTACAGCTATTCCCATTTCATGAGCTTCGTCAATGAGTTGTTTTAACTCTTCGGGCGTACCAAAGCGAGAAGAAGCGGCAAAAAAACTGGATACATGATATCCAAAAGAGCCATAATAAGGGTGTTCCTGAATAGCCATTAATTGAATAGCATTATAACCTAATTTTGCTATACGAGGTAAAACATTTCGCCTAAATTCATCGTAAGTAGAAATTTTTTCCTCCTGACTCGACATACCAATATGACATTCATAAATAAGAAGAGGATCTTTTTGAGGCTTAAAATTCTTAATCTTAAAAACATAAGGTTGATAAGGATGCCACACTTGAGCACTGAAAATTTTTGTCTGTGGATCTTGTACCACTCTTTGAGCCCACGCAGGAATACGTTCACCACTTCCACCTTCCCATTCCACAAAAAGTTTATAAAGTTGGGTGTGAGTCATTGCATATTCGGGTAACTTTATTTCCCAAATGCCATTTTGTAACTTTTTTAACTGATATTCAGGACGTCGCTGCCAATTGTTAAAATCACCAATAAGATAAATGGACGTGGCATTGGGTGCCCATTCACGAAAAACCCAGCCATCAGGAACATGATGAAGTCCAAAATACAAATATCCATTTGCAAAATCAGATAAACTTTGTTTACCTTCAGTTAATTTTTTTTCTGTATTCAAGAAATATTCATACCGTCCATAAATAGCTTCTGCATAAGGTTCCAACCAGGGATCCAACTTAACAAGAGGTAAAATTTCCATATCTTAAAATTCTTGATCTCTCAATACTAAATTTCCTATCAAAAGTTTTAAACCAAAACCTTAACAATAATTTTCTTGTGCTTTCCTTCAAAAATACCAGGCTGATGACCATCTGTTGGGAAGAAAATAACAAATTCACCTGGTTGCACTTTAATTAAATTTGAAGCTTTGTCGCTGTAAAAAGCAATATCTTTTTCAGAATCGTAAGGCTGAGAAATTTTTTTCAAATTTTGTAATGCTTCCCAACCCATTATTTCTTCCCCATCAACAGGAACTTGAATATCAATGAAATTTTTATGCGTTTCCATTTTTGCTTCTTCTTCACTTTTACCTTCTATTTCTACAACGCTTACACATAACTTACTCCCCTCCAATTCAATCTTACCGACAGGAAGACGGAGTAAATCAGTGCTTTTTATGAAATCAAAAGCTTTTCTAAAACGAGGATGTACTGACTCGTACAATTTTTCATTTTCTAAATTATCTAAAATCATAAATAAAAGAATTAAATGTTTATTTTAATGACGTTTAAAAACTATTTAACAACAGCTCATCTACTGTAAAATTCAAGAATTGATTTAAAGGATAACCAGCTTTCATTATTCCAGCTAAGCGAGGCACCACATGATTATCTTCAAAAAATGAGGCATCAAGCTCATAATCGACTATGTAATGTCTTAATTTCAAAAATTCAGCATACGGAAAATTTTTAGGGAAACCAGCAGGAATTTTTTTAAGTTTCCCATCTTCCAAAAAATAAGAAAAGTAAGAGGAAAATTCGGGATTGGAACGAATTTCATTAAATTCATCAATGTTTTCAAAAACACTTTTACGCAATACCTTCAAAACTTTGGGCTCAGGATTCCAGATACCAACCGAAACAAAAGAACCGGTTGGATCAAGATGTAAATAATATCCACCTCGAGGACTTTTGCGACCACCTCCTGCAGCAATATAAACTCCGAAATTTGTTTTATAAGGACTTTTATCGCGAGAAAAACGGATATCACGATAAATTCTAAAAAGACAATCTTTTAAATTAACGTACTTAATCTCTTCATCAAACTTGGAAATTTCTGTAATAAGAGCAGAACTTATCCTTAAAAACTCAGACCTAACTTCTTCATACCAATCTCTGTTCTGATTAAACCATATACGGTTGTTGTTGTTTTTCAATTCACTTAAATAGTCAAGTATAGGTTGAATAGACATGTTTTCCCCCTTTTTAAAAACACAAAGATACTGAAAATTAAAGAAAATTCATTATTTTCCTTAATTTTTTAAATTTGTTATTTTCGAAGAAGATAACGCTATTTTTCCTGAAAATAATTACCTTTGCAAGTTCAAATTAGTGATGAATGATTTTAATTTCTTCAGGAAATTTTTATCTGGTAGAATAAAAGGACATTAAAATGAAAGAGAAAATTTTGCAGTTACAACAAGAAATCAATCAATTAACTGCCTCATCGTTAGAAGAAGTAGAAAATTTACGGATTAAATATTTGAGTAAAAAAGGAAAAATATCCTTGCTTTTTGATGAATTCAGAAATGTTCCTCCAGCAGAAAAACGAGAAATCGGACAATTACTAAACCAATTAAAAGAAAGTGCTCAAAGTAAAATCAATGAGCTGAAAGAAAGTTTAACCATTTCAGCAGATGAACAACAAAATATCGACTTAACAAGAAATGCCGACCCCATTCAAATTGGGACACGTCATCCACTTTCTATTATCAGAAATGAAATTATCAATATTTTTGGTCACATTGGCTTTACCATAGCCGAAGGTCCTGAAATTGAAGACGACTGGCATGTTTTTGAATCGCTAAATTTTCCTGCAGAACATCCTGCTCGCGACATGCAGGATACTTTTTTCATTGAAAAAAATCCCGATGTTTTGCTGCGAACGCACACTTCATCGGTACAAACCCGCGTAATGACTCAGCAAAAACCACCCATCAGGATGTTGTTCCCTGGTAGAGTTTATCGAAATGAAGCCATATCAGCTCGGGCTCATTGCTTTTTTCATCAAGTAGAAGGACTGTATGTGGATAAAAATGTTTCGTTTGCTGACCTGAAACAAGCTCTCTTGTACTTTGCCAAAGAAATGTTTGGAATGGATACCCAGGTCAGACTCAGACCTTCTTATTTCCCTTTTACAGAGCCCAGTGCAGAAATGGATATTTCCTGCAATCTCTGTGGAGGAAAAGGTTGTGCTTTTTGTAAATATACCGGTTGGGTTGAAATTTTAGGCTGTGGTATGGTTGATCCTAATGTGCTGGAAAACTGTGGAATAGATTCCAAAATTTACTCTGGTTATGCTTTTGGGATGGGAATTGAAAGAATTACCAATCTTAAATATCAAGTAAAAGATTTACGAATGTTTTCTGAAAATGACGTTCGTTTTCTTCAACAATTTACTTCAGCATATTAAAGTAAAACTGATTTAGTGATAATATTTTTTTCAAAAAGTTATTTCAGTTTAGCTAAAAAGAAGAATTAAAAATTAAAATAAGAGTAAACATTGATGGTTACCCATAGATTTTTAAAAATCATTTTTTGTTTAAATGCACAATCATTTTTTAAATAATGGTATTTTTGTAAAAACAAACTTTATTAAATAAACGAATATGCGAGTAATTATTCAACCTGACTATCAATGTCTTTCAAAATGGACTGCCAATTATATTGCAGCAAAAATTATTTTTTCAAAACCAAGTAAAGAAGAACCTTTTGTTTTGGGTTTGCCTACTGGCTCTTCTCCTCTGGGAATGTATCGCTACTTAATAGAACTAAATAAAAAAGGAATCATTTCTTTTGAAAATGTTATTACTTTCAATATGGATGAATATGTGGGATTGCCACGTGACCATGAACAAAGTTATTACACGTTTATGTGGAAAAATTTCTTCAGCCATATCGATATAAAGCCAGAAAATGTAAACATATTGAATGGCAACGCAGAAGATCTTCAGGGAGAATGCGTCGCTTATGAAGAAAAAATTAAATCGGTAGGAGGAATTGATTTGTTTGTAGGAGGAATTGGTCCCGATGGACATATTGCCTTTAATGAGCCAGGTTCTTCTTTATCTTCCAGAACTCGACAAAAGACATTAACAACCGACACTATTATTGCCAATTCACGTTTTTTTGACAATGACATCACAAAAGTACCAAAAACAGCTCTCACGGTGGGGGTTGGAACCATTCTTGATGCAAAAGAAGTGCTAATTTTGGTCAATGGTTATAACAAGGCAAGAGCTTTAAAACATGCTGTAGAAGGAGCAGTTTCGCAGATGTGGACAGTTAGTGCTCTCCAATTACATCCAAAAGCTATTTTCGTTTGTGATTATGATGCTTGTTCAGAATTGAAAGTCAGCACCTATAAATATTTTCTGGATATTGAAAAAGATTATCTGGACCCTGATTCTTTTAACGTCCTTATGTAACAAATCAAAAATGAGGCATGATTTATTTTCACAAAATAAAAGCTATTTCAAATCCATATTTTAATAACTTTTATCAATTATATTCTTCCGCTTTTCCTGTTAATGAACAACGTAGTTACAGCGGTTTAATCAAAATATTGAGAAATAATAACCATTTCTCAGCAAACGCTATACTAAATAATGACAAATTCATTGGTATATTTAACTATTGGAAATTTGAGCCATTTTACTTTATAGAACATTTTGCCATTGCAAATAATTTGCGAGGTCAGCATTATGGTACTGATACGATGAAATCATTTTTTTCTCAAACTCAGTTACCTGTTGTTCTTGAAGTTGAATTGCCAAATACCGAAGTAGCAATAAAAAGAATTCAGTTTTATGAAAGGCTTGGTTTCTCTTTGTTGTCAAATGATTATTTTCAACCTCCTTATGAAAAAAAAGCTTTACCTATTCCCCTGCTTCTTATGTCGAATGATAAATTATTTGCCTCGAATAATTTTCATTTTCTAAAAAAGGTAATTCATACAGAAGTGTATCATTTTTGAACACTTATCTTAGAAATATTTTTCCATCATTCTTATTTTTTCGTGAAAATTTTTTCAAATTGTTTCACGATCGATATTTTAACAAAATTAAACAGTAAACAATAGAAAATTCGCCATAATTAGCATCATTTTTTTTATTTTTGTAAAGTCATATTTAAAATCAAGTAATTTATATGAAAAAATATTTTTTGCCTTTTATAATAATAGTTTTTTTAACAGCTTTTTCTCCAATTTCAGCTCAAAAAGCAATTATTACCTTTGAAGAGAAAGTTCATGATTTTGGTAAAATTCAAGAAGATGGAGGTAAAGTAAGTTATAACTTTATTTTTAAGAATGAAGGTAATTCACCTCTTGTAATTTCAAGAGTTCAAGCTTCGTGTGGATGTACTACCCCAGTTTGGACAAAGTCACCTATTGAACCAGGTAAAACTGGCTCTATTACAGTCACCTACAATCCGCTTGGACGACCTGGTATTTTTAACAAAACTATTACTGTTTTTAGCAATGCCACCGAAGAACGAGTTCAATTGACTATCAAAGGAGAAGTAATTCCAGGAAAGAAAAATGATAATGAGGAATACCCAATTTCGATTGAAGGAATTCGTTTAAAAAACAAAATTGTTCAAATGAACAATACTACTAAAGGTACTATTCAAACCAGAGAAGTTCCTTTTTTTAATTCTACCAGTCAAAAAGTAAAAGTAAGTATTGAAGGATTACCGTATTATATTACTGCTAATATAATACCAGAAATTATACCTCCACAAGAAAATGGAAAAATTATTTTTTCTCTCGATTCAAGAAACTGTCAACAATGGGGACCAATTTCTGAAGATGCTTATTTAGTGGTTAATCGAAAAAAAAAGTTTTCTGAAGACAATAAACTTCTTATTTTTGCCAACATTGTTGAAGACTTTAGTAGGCTTACCGTTGAAGAAAAACAAAATGCTCCCATTATATCTATTTCAACCTTAACACTTTCATTTGGCAATTTAAAATTTGGAGATAAAAAATCAGGCAGTTTCATTATACAAAATATTGGAAAAAATCCCCTGGAAATCAGAAGAATCATAAACAACAACAAAGAGTTAAAAATATATCCAGTAAAATCAGTAGGTGGTGGAAAAAAAGCTCAATTGAAAGTAGAGGTAGATACCAAAAATTTACTTCCAGGAGAATATAGAAAAAGTTTTACTCTCCAGACAAATGATCCTGATAATAGCTTTATAATTTTAACTACAACTTGGACTATCTCGAAATAAAAAAATCTTTTGTTGAAAATCGAACCGAGATTATTAGTTGTAGTTTGTTTAGTTTGAAAACTATTTGAATATGCCTGAAAGTTCCAATAAACATCCAGAAAACGATCCTTTATTTAAGAATTTAAGTGTAAATGAAGGAGTTAATGAAGCACCTACTACCAATCCCTATCAACAAAAAAAACAAAAAAGAAAAATTTATTCTGTTTCTGAATACATTTATGGAATTTTAAATGGAGATATTTCTATTTTAAGTCAGGCAGTTACTCTGATAGAAAGTTCATTGCCAGAACATCAAAAAATGGCTCAGGAAATAATTGAAAAATGTTTACCATATGCTGGTAAATCAATTCGAGTAGGAATTACAGGAGTTCCAGGAGCAGGAAAAAGTACTTTTATTGAAACGTTAGGAATGTATTTGGTACGTTCAGGGCACAAATTGGCAGTTCTGGCAATAGATCCCAGCAGTGAAAGAAGCAAAGGAAGCATATTGGGAGATAAAACGCGAATGGAAGAATTGTCTGCTTCAAAGAATGCTTTTATTCGTCCTTCGCCGTCAGCAGGGACATTAGGAGGAGTTGCAAGAAAAACGCGTGAAAGCATTATTCTTTGTGAAGCTGCTGGTTTCGATACTATTTTTGTAGAGACAGTGGGTGTGGGTCAATCAGAGACAGCCGTTCATTCTATGGTTGACTTCTTTTTATTGATACAGATTGCAGGAGCTGGTGATGAATTGCAGGGAATAAAAAGAGGCATTATGGAAATGGCCGATGGTATCGTGATAAATAAATGTGACGGGAACAATGTCGATAAAGCTCAAATTGCTAAAATTCAGCATCAAAATGCCCTTCGATTATTTCCTCCAACAGAATCTGGCTGGTCACCTGAAGTACTTACTTGTTCGGCTCTCGAACGAAAAGGTATAAATGAAGTATGGAATATGATTGAAAGATATGTTCAATTTACTAAAGCAAATGGCTATTTTGAATATAAACGAAACAACCAATCAAAATACTGGATGTACGAAACTATTGATGAACAACTTAAAGTTAATTTTTATCAAAATGAAGAAATTCAGAAAAAATTGATTGAAGTGGAGAAAAAAGTACTTGCCAACGAAATCAGTTCTTTTATGGGAGCAAAAATATTGCTCGATTTGTATTTCAAAAAATAAAGATTTTATATTAAAAATAGAAACTCCAATTACCTACATATTTTGCTTGATATCAATAAAATATATAATATTTCCTGTCTGGATGGCTTAAAACAAATTTCAGAAAACACCATTGATTTAATTTTTACTGACCCTCCTTATTATCAATATCGTGCTCAAAATATACAAGGGCTTAAAAATCATAAAGATTTAGTTACTGAATTTGATTTTGATCATTTTGATTCAGAAAAAGATTATTTGGATTTTTTGAGGAGGGTTTTAGCGGAATGTTATCGAGTAAGCAAAGAAGGAGCAAGTGGTTATTTGTGGTGTGGTGATGATTTTGTTTCCTATTTCAATCGTCTGGTGGAACAAGTTGGGTTTCAATTCAGGAAAGTTATACACTGGCATAAAACAAACCCTTTCCCTGCTATTTCAAGCCGTAAAATGTTTTCAAACAGCATGGAAATGCTTGTACATTTTTCAAAAGGTACTCCAAAAACCTGGAACTATAAATCAGTAAATGAAATGCATAATTTTATTGAAGCACCTATCTGTATGGGGAAAGAACGTACCAGGCATAAGACTCAAAAACCTTTAAAAGTGTGCATTCCATTTATTGAAATAAGCAGTAATGTAGGTGATTTGATTCTCGATCCTTTTATTGGTTCAGGAACAACAGCAGTTGCTTGCAAAATGTTAAAAAGGAACTTTATTGGATTTGAAATAAATGAAGAATTTTGCAAAATTGCAGAAAATCGGATTTTACATACAAAAAATGAATAAAAAAAGAATACCCTTTTTGGATATTCTTTTTAAAAAAGCTTTGTTTATTATTCTTGTTTACTATAGCCCCATTTTAAATACACTGCACCCCATGTAAAGCCTGCACCAAAAGCGGTAAGAATAATATTATCTCCTTTTTTAAATTTATTTTCATATTCCCAAAGACATAACGGAATACTAGCCGCTGAAGTATTACCATATTTATTAATATTGATAATAACTTTCTCATAATCTAAACCTACTCGCTGAGCAATAGCATCAATAATTCGTAAGTTTGCTTGATGAGGGATTAACCAATTAACATCGTCTTTTGTAAGATGATTTCTTTCCATTATTTTTACTACGGCGTCAGACATGTCGGAAACTGCATGTTTAAATACATATTGACCTTCTTGATAAATGGTAAACATTTTTTTATCTACTGTTTCATGAGAAGGGGGATGAGTTGATATGCCACCATTTGTGCCTAAATGAGAAAAACCAATTCCATCAGTAAAAAGAACAGAGTCAATAAAACCTACTTCCTCTTCTGTCGGTTCTACCAGGACTACCCCGGCAGCATCACCAAAAAGAGGCGCAGTGGTACGATCTTCATAATTTGTAAGAGAAGTAAATTTTTCTGCTCCTATTGCCAGAATTTTTTTATATCTTCCTGATTCAATAAAAGCAGCTGCGGTAGTAAGAGCTACAATGAATCCTGCACAGGCAGCCTCTAAATCAAAAGCTATGGCATTTTTTATTCCAACTTTTTCAGCGATAATTGAGGCACACGAAGGTAAAATATAATCAGGAGTTGCTGTAGCACATATTATCATTTCAATTTCTTCAGGTTTTGTGCCTGTTTTTTGAAATAAATCTTCAATGGCTTTTACTGCCATAAATGAAGTTCCCAAATCTTTATCTTTTAAAACATGACGTTCTTTAATTCCCACACGAGTGGTAATCCATTCATCACTTGTGTCCATCATGGTACTTAATTCATCATTAGTAAGGATATAATCTGGAACATATCCTCCAACTCCTGTGATTACAGCATTAATTTTTGCCATATTTTTTAATTTAGATATAAAAAACAACCTCAAAAGTAATTGTTATTGAGGGCAAAATAATTTATTAATTTTAAAATAAAGATTTTCAAGCGGATGCAGATTTCTCTATAGCTAATTTTCCTCTATAATAACCACATTCGCCACAAACAGTATGATAAATATAAGTAGCGCCACAATTTGGACAAATAGCTAATGTTGGAATTTTTGCTTTATCGTGAGTTCTTCTTTTAGCTGTACGTTGTTTTGAATGTTTTCTTTTTGGATGTGCCATTTTTCTATTATTTATTTAATTATCAACATTTTGTAAATCCCAATTGAAATCTGTAGTTGGTTCTTGTGATAAAAAATCATTATCTTCATCCATGTCAAATGATTCGTTTTCAACATCTTCTTCTGTAGGACGCACTATGTGAATTTTTAGTTTATTTATCATTGTTTTGTTACATTCCCCTGGCGGATGAACATGCTTAATGGGAATATTCAATACCACAAATTCATATAAAAACCATGCTACATTGATTGCACCTTCTGATTCAGGAACGATCACTACTTCGTTTTCTTCAGAATATTTATTCCCTAATTTTACATCTAAATTTTCCTTGTCATGAATAGGTTGATTCATATCCTCCAAGCAACGTGTGCATTGCAGGACAACATAACCATCTAAAACAAAATCAAGATGATAAAGTGTTGATTTTTTCTGAACAGTTATTGTTACTTGAATATTTCCTTTTTGAACCTCGGGACTATCAATTTTTTGAAAATAAGCATCATCTAAATTAAAATGATAAACTTGAGGTTCATTGGATAAATCTTTTAAATTGACATTATATAATTCAAATTTTGACATGGCTTATTAGCGATTAAAAAAACGGTACAAAGGTATAAAAATCTCTGCAATTGAGAAATATTTTAATCTATTATAATTTATTCTATACATCTTGTGAATGAATCCCTTCCAGTTATGCCTTTAAAATTATTCTAAATACGGTTCCTTTTTTTATTTCAGATTGTTTAACAAAAATTTTACCTTGATGATATTCTTCAATAATACGTTTTGCTAACGAAAGTCCCAGTCCCCATCCACGTTCTTTAGTTGTAAATCCAGTATTGAAAATAGTTTTGAACTGTTTCTTTTCAATTCCTTTTCCTGTATCTTTAATATCAATGACATATTCATTATGCTTTTTCTGAACATATATATCAATTTCCCCATTTCCTTCCATTGCATCCACTGCATTTTTACATAAATTCTCAATTACCCATTCAAAAAGTGGAACATTTAATGATATCAACATAGGTTCTTCACCCGAAAAATGACACTGAATGCTAACTTTCTGAGAAGTACGTCTGCTTATATACTGGGTTGCATTTAGTACAACTTCTTTCAAATTTACCACTTTCAACTCAGGAGCAGAACCTATTTTTGAAAATCTTTCTGCTATGATAGACAGACGGTCAACATCTTTTCCCATTTCTTGTAACAATTTATCATCATATTTTGCTTTTAGCAACTCAAGCCAAGCTAATAGGGAAGAAATCGGCGTCCCTAATTGATGGGCTGTTTCCTTCGAAAGGGCTACCCAAACTTGATTTTGTTCAGCTTTCTTGGTTGCAGAAAAAGCCAGATAAACCACTATTAGAAAAATAATGATTACACTCATCTGAACATAAGGAAAATATCGTAATTCTTTTAACAAATAGGAATCATCATAATAAATGTATTGAATTGTATTATCAAGACGAACTTCAATGGGCGGATTCTTCTTTTTGAAACGTTCAATTTCTTTTTTGTAAAACTTGTCAACATTGGTAGAAGGTTCTTTTACATTTAAAGAAGACAGTAAATTATTATTGACATCGGTCATAATTACTGGAATGGTAGTATTGTTAGCAATAATATCTGAAAAAAAATCAACATTTGTATTTTCATCTGCCATGATGAATTGCCGCAATGCTTCTGCCCATATTTCCATTTTTTTATGTTCTTCCAATGTCAATGATTTAACCAGTCTGTTAGCAAACAAAATGGAAAGAATCACAATAACAATAGCAACAATAATAAAAATTGACTTTAAACGTGGTTTGATGAAATAATTTTTTTTAAGTGAAATCATAATAAAATTTATAACCAACTTCAGTTAGCGATTGAAGTTTCAAAAATAATAAAAAATTTTCGAGAATTTTAATTCTACATTATTTATGTATAACTTTGAAGTTTGAAAAAATCAGTTAATCACGCAACTGATATCTTACAACTATTTTTATGCATAAAGCAGGATTTGTAAATATAGTAGGGAATCCAAATGTAGGAAAATCTTCCTTGCTGAATGAGCTAGTAGGCGACAGAATTTCCATTGTTACTTCAAAATCACAAACTACTCGACATCGTATATTAGGCATAGTTAATGAAGAAGATTTTCAAATTATATATTCAGATACGCCAGGGGTATTGACACCAAAATACGGTTTACAAGCTTCTATGCTTCAGTTTTCACGCTCAGCTCTTAGCGATGCCGATATTTTGATTTATGTAACGGATGCTTTCGATCAACTCGATAAAAACATTGATTTTATAAATGAAATTAATCGTTATTCTTTCCCAATCATTGTTGTGGTCAATAAAATTGATTTAATAGATCAAAAAAGATTAGAAATGCTGGTTGATAATTGTAAAAACATTTTTCCAAGAGCTGAAATTTTACCTGTGTCGGTGCTTCATAAATTTAACATTGAACCTTTGAAAAAAAGAATAAAAGAATTATTACCCGAATCACCACCTTATTTTGATAAAGATCAATTGACTGATAAACCGGAACGTTTTTTTGTAGGTGAAATTATTCGTGAAAAAATTCTGCTTCATTATGAAAAAGAAATTCCCTATTCCGTAGAAGTTGAGATCGAAAAATTCACAGAAACTGAAAAAATTATTCACATAAGTGCTATTATTTATGTAGAACGTGATTCTCAGAAAGGAATTCTTATAGGTCAAGGGGGAAAAGCATTAAAAAGAGTTGGAATAGAAGCGAGAAAAGATATTGAAGCGTTTTTTTCAAAAAAAGTATTCCTTCAATTATTTGTAAAAGTTGAGAAAGACTGGCGAAACAAAGAAAAAAAATTAAAAGATTTTGGTTATC
Source organism: Paludibacteraceae bacterium (assembly GCA_018056165.1). Classification (GTDB taxonomy): domain Bacteria; phylum Bacteroidota; class Bacteroidia; order Bacteroidales; family Paludibacteraceae; genus MVYY01. Next base: position 14,721 of record JAGPGD010000028.1, read on the forward strand.
AAATTGAATAAGTTTAAACAATTTTTATGAGTCAAATTACCACTTTAAAATTTTCTCGAAAAAATTTTGATTAAAATTTTAACTTTATGAAGCGTAAATTCAAGTAATTAATGCAACTTTCAAAATAAATTGTTCATTATAAATGATTTGCTTTGCTTATTAAAATAAGAAATAAAAAATATTTAATTTTTTTTCCTCTTAATTCTATTAATTGAACTGTTTTTGGTATAATTATTGTTTCTTTTAATAATAAAAAAATAAAAATTAATTATTTGAAATAAAAATTTATAAAATAAATAGAAAAAATTTGTATAAATATTTTTTTAAATATATATTTGCAACTCTGTATAAAACTTCTTTAAAAGAAATATAAAAATATTTTGGTTTTTTTTGTAAAAAAGAATTATCTTTGAAGGAACTATTTTTAACTAAAATTTAAGTTGAATAAAATTAATAAATCCACTAAGCTTATGAAAAAAATTTTATTGAGCGTTATGTTAATGGTAGGTGCCATTGCTTATACATCTGCACAACAAGCAGAAGCTCCGAAAACACCTGATGTATCACATTGGTCTGCTGGCATAAAAGCTGGAATCGATTACTTTCGAGTAGCTCCCTCAAGTACAGAAACTTCTTATAGAGGACTTCCTGAGAGTTTATCACCGTATGCTGATAATGCAGCATATCTTCTTCCCGGTATATTTGTAGAATATACTTTTAATCCTTTGTTTGGAATAGGAGGCGATTTTAGTTATTTAACCTATAACAGAAATACTGGTAATGGTCATACTTTTGATTTTACATTGTATGGTTCTGCAAATTTACTGAATTTACTTGTTCCAAGACGTGGAGGATTTTGGGGAAAAGTAAACATTTATGGAAATGTAGGTGCAGGACTTGGGCTTTATTCTTATTCTAATGTTGCAGGAGTTACAGATGCAGATAACGCAAAATCTCCATTAGCAACAGCAGGATTAAATGCTGAATATCGCTTAAGTAGAGTGTTATCATTGGGACTTGAAGGGCAATATCGCTACTATTTCAGAGAAAATTTAGGCGGGCAAAGTGTTAATTCACTGGGTTGTGATGCTTTAGTAGCTTCAATTGGACTTCGTTATAAATTTACAGGAAAAGATAAGACACATGTTAGAGATGTGAGTGTCAGCGATTATTATCCAGTACCCACTTCGGTAATAATTCAAAAGGTTGAACAAAAAGAAACTGCTCCTGAGGTATTCAATCGTATTAAAGCTTTAGAAGATGATAATGTAACTATCAAAGCTAAATTACAAAAGTTAGAAAGTGATATGGAAAACTTATCGCAGCAAACTTCAGGCGTAGTAACTGCAACATTCCAAAATATAGAATTTGAATTTGGATCTTACAACCTGACTAAACAAGCTTATGACATTTTGGATCAAATTTATATTATATTGCAAAATAATCCTTCCTGGACAAGTCTGACAATTTCTGGACATACTGATAACATTGGTCCAAAATCAGTCAATCAGAAACTTTCATTAGCACGAGCTCAAGCAGCTAAAGATTATCTTGTTAAAAAAGGTATTCCCGAATCAAAAATAAAAGTAGTTGGTTATGGACCAGACAAGCCAATTGCTTCAAACAATACTCCGGCAGGGCGTCAGAAGAATCGTCGAGTAGAATTTGAAATATCAAAATAAGTTAAGTTTTTTATTTCCCCCCTTTTATTTTCAAAAGAGGCTGTTGTTTTTTACAACAGCCTCTTTTTATTAACCTTCCTTCCTCAAATTAAACAAACCTTAATTTGAAACAATGCCTCATATTTCTTAAATTTGTAATTTAAAAATATCTATAAACTACTCTCAGTAAGAAAAAATTATTGCCTTGATTATCAATAAAGAAAATATAAAAATTATAGAAGACTCAGAAAGGATTGAAGTATTTGGCGCCAGAGAGCATAATTTAAAAAATATTGATGTCTCTATTCCTCGAGATGCTTTAACAGTTATTACAGGACTGAGTGGGAGTGGAAAGTCCTCCTTAGCTTTCGATACTATATTCGCTGAAGGACAACGAAGATACATGGATACTTTTTCTGCTTATGCTCGTAATTTTATAGGAAATTTACAACGTCCTGATGTTGACCAGATTACTGGATTGAGTCCTGTTATTTCTATCGAACAAAAAACAACAAATAAAAATCCTCGTTCCACTGTTGGTACTACTACAGAGATTTACGATTTCTTTCGATTGTTGTTTGCCAGAGCAAGTGAAGCCTATTCTTATGTAACAGGCGAAAAAATGGTTAAATATTCTGAAGACCAAATCGTTGATTTGATTTTAAAAGAATACAATGGTAAAAAAATTATTCTTTTAGCACCAGTTGTTCGAGGACGAAAAGGACATTATAAAGAATTATTTGAGCAAATCCGTAAAAAAGGATATTTACATGTAAGAATTGATGGAAAAATTCAAGATGTAATTCCTGGCTTAAAAGTAGATCGTTACAAAAATCATGATATAGAAATTGTCATTGATCGGCTGGAAATTGAAGAAAAAGGACGAAGACGCCTGAAAGAGTCATTGCAAAAAGCCATGCAACAAGGGAATGGAATTGTTATGATTCTGGAAAATGAAAACCAAATGGTACGTTATTTCAGCAAAAAATTAATGTGCCCTACTAGCGGTATTTCCTATGATGAGCCGGATCCGCATCATTTTTCCTTTAATTCACCTCACGGTGCTTGCCCTTATTGTAAAGGATTAGGATTTGTAAATGAAATTGATCTCGGTAAAGTTATACCCAATAAATCGCTTAGTATTTACAATGGTGGAATTGCTCCGCTTGGGAAATACAGAAACTCTACTATTTTCTGGCAAATCGAAGCCATACTCGAAAAATACGGTTGTAATTTAAAGATGCCCATCGTTGATATTCCTGAAGAAGCTCTTGATGAAATTTTAAATGGAACGGAAGAACCTCTTTATTTTAAAAATCGCATACTGGGAACTACCAATTATTTTCCAGATTATAACGGCATTATCAAATACCTTGAAATGCAACAAGAAGAAAGTGCTTCTGCAACAGAACAAAAATGGGCTCATCAATATTCAAAATCAGTAATTTGCCCAGAATGTAATGGTGCAAGATTAAAAAAAGAATCATTGCATTTCCGAATTCATGATAAAAATATTGCTGAACTGTCTGAAATGGATATTTCAGAATTATATCAATGGGTAAATACAGTCGAAGATTATCTTTCTGAAAAACAAAGAAAGATAGCTTCTGAAATTTTAAAAGAAATTCATAACCGTTTGCAATTTATGTTAGACGTTGGACTTAGTTATCTTTCCCTTAATCGGAGTTCAGAATCTTTATCAGGCGGTGAAAATCAACGTATTCGTTTAGCAACTCAAATCGGTTCACAATTGGTCAATGTACTTTACATTCTAGATGAACCCAGCATTGGATTACATCAACGCGATAATTTACAGCTTATCCACTCGTTGAAACAACTTCGAGACAATGGAAATTCAATTATTGTTGTTGAGCACGATAAAAGCATTATGCTTGCGGCTGATTATCTTATTGATTTAGGTCCAGGAGCAGGACGAATGGGTGGTGAAGTTGTTTTTGCAGGTGAACCAAATAAAATGTTAGAAGCTGACACCTTAACTTCTTCTTACTTAAAAGGCAAAAAACGAATTGAAATACCGGCAAAAATTCGAAAAGGAAATGGAAATTTTTTAATTCTTCGAGGAGCAAAAGGAAACAATTTAAAAAATATTGATGTTTCTTTTCCACTTGGCAAAATGATTTGTATCACAGGTGTATCAGGCAGTGGAAAATCTTCTTTGATTACTGAAACCCTTCAACCTATTTTAAGTCAATATTTTTATCATTCCTTGAAAGATCCATTACCTTATGACAGTATTGAAGGATTGGAATATGTTGATAAAGTCGTGGAAGTAAATCAATCGCCTATTGGGAGAACGCCGCGTTCAAATCCAGCTACTTATACAGGGGTTTTTACAGATATTCGAAATTTGTTTGCTACATTGCCTGCTGCTAAAATGAGAGGTTACAAACCTGGCAGATTTTCATTTAATACACCTGGTGGAAGATGTGAAGTTTGTCATGGTAATGGTTATAAAACGATAGAAATGAATTTTTTACCTGATGTTTATGTACCTTGCGAAAGCTGCAATGGGAAACGTTACAATAAGGAAACCCTTGAAGTTCGTTTTAAGGGAAAATCAATAGCTGATGTGCTGGACTTAACTATTGATCAGGCGGTAGATTTTTTTGAAAATCAACCTTCTATTTTATACAAACTTAAAACTTTACAGGATGTAGGATTAGGATATATTAAACTGGGCCAGCCCAGCACTACACTTTCTGGCGGCGAAAGTCAAAGAGTAAAATTAAGTGCCGAACTTTCAAAACGAGATACAGGAAAAACTTTATATATTTTGGATGAACCTACTACCGGTTTACATTTTGAAGATGTTAGAGTATTACTGGGAGTTTTGAATAGACTGGTTGATAAAGGAAACACCGTTATTATTATTGAACACAATATGGATGTAATTAAAACAGCCGATTATATCATTGATTTAGGACCAGCGGGAGGAGAAGCTGGCGGAAAAATTATTTGTACAGGTACTCCTCAGGAAGTGGCAAACTATCCCAAAAGTGAAACAGGTAAATTTCTGAAATTGGAATTGAAAAGCTTAATTTAGTTATTTTTATTATCTTTGGCTTCATTCAAATTAGGAAATTTTTATTATGAAACTAAAATCTTTGTTATTTGCCTTAGGAGTATTTGTTACTTATTTGGTAATAGTTGTTTTATTACGTTTATATACAAAACAAATCCCTGAGAATGCGGTTATTTTGAATTTCTTTTCAAAAAATGATTTTTTTATCGGCTTGCTGGTGACCTTTTTTGTAACGCTCGCTCATGAACAAAAGAAAAGATTGAAGTAATTAATTAGCTTTCAATTATTTAAAAATAATTTCAAAATATTTTTTAATAAATTTTACATGAACCAACAACGATACCATTTAAGAGGCGTTTCTTCCTCAAAAGAAGATGTGCACGATGCTATAAAAAATATTGACAAGGGCTTATATCCAAAAGCTTTTTGTAAAATTATTCCTGATATGCTGGGGAATGATTCCGATTACTGTAATATTATGCATGCTGATGGGGCTGGAACTAAATCCTCTTTAGCGTATGTTTATTGGAAAGAAACTGGTGATTTGTCCGTATGGAAAGGAATAGCTCAGGATGCTTTGATTATGAATATTGATGATTTGTTGTGCGTAGGAGCAGTAAATAATATTCTGGTTTCATCAACGATCGGTAGAAATAAAAATCTGATTCCTGGCGAAGTTATTTCAACCATAATCAATGGAACAGATGAAATTATTCAGCAGTTGTGCGAAATGGGAATAAATGTTTATTTCACTGGTGGAGAAACGGCTGATGTAGGTGATTTGGTTCGCACTATTATTGTGGATAGTACCGTTGCTTGCCGGATGAAAAGAGCTGATATTATTGATAATGCCAATATAAAAACAGGCGATGTGATTGTGGGACTTTCTTCAAGTGGACAGGCAATTTACGAAAAGGAATACAACAGTGGCATAGGCAGCAATGGCTTAACATCAGCCCGCCACGATGTGTTCGTTCATTATCTTGCAGAAAAATACCCAGAAAGTTATGACCCCGCTATGCCAGATGATTTGGTTTATACTGGCTCTTATTCATTAACAGATAAAATTGAATCTTTACAATTGGATGCGGGTAAGTTGGTACTTTCTCCCACTCGGACCTATGCTCCTGTGGTAAAAAAAATTTTAGAAGAACTCCATCCTTACATTCATGGAATGATTCATTGTACAGGAGGAGGACAAACTAAAATTTTACATTTCATTGATCAACTCAGAGTGATTAAAAATAATTTGTTCCCCTTACCTCCACTTTTTCAAATTATTCAAAAAGAATCAGGAACAGACTGGAAAGAAATGTATAAAGTTTATAATATGGGACATCGATTTGAAATATATCTACCGCAGGAAGTTGCACAAAATGTAATTGACATTGCAAGAACTTTTCATATTGATGCACAAATAATTGGATATTGTGAAGCTTCTGAAAAAAAAGAATTAATTATTGAAAGCGAATTCGGAAAGCTTAAGTATAAATGAGACCAACAAATTAATAAGCCAGTAACGATTTAATATTTGTTGCAAATAGTCTAACAGCTATCGCTAATAAAATGATTCCAAAAAATTTACGTAAAATATAAATACCCCCTTTGCCAATTATTTTTTCCACTTTATCAGTTGACTTTAACACAAAATAAACAAAAATAATATTTAAGGTGAGGGCAATGAGGATATTGATCATTTCATATTCAGCACGTAAAGAAAGTAAAGTGGTAAACGAGCCAGGACCAGCAATTAAAGGAAAAGCAATAGGAACAATGGAGGAGACGCCTTCAGGACCTTTATTTCGAAAAATTTCAACATCCAGAATCATTTCCAGTGAAAAGATAAAAATAATCAAGGAACCGGCTGCAGCAAATGATTCAATATCAACATGAAAAAGTTTTAAAACCCATTCCCCAGCAAACAAAAAAACAACCAAAATAACAAATGCTACTAAACTGGTTTTAGCAGGTGAAACACTTTCTCCTTTACTTTTTATACCCAAAATAATTGGAATGGATCCCAATATATCAATGATGGCAAAAAGCACCATAAAGGCACTTGTAATTTGTAAAAAACTAATGTTCATAGTTGTTCCATAATTTCCTGGTTCACTTCTTTTCTCTCTTTATCACAAAACCAACCCCATTTATTGAAATATTTTATCATATTGATAATGTGAATCCACAACATCCGCAAATTTTTATAAGAACCGCGTTCGTGATAATGTACCACCGAAACATGAGGATAAAAAACCGTCCGAAATTTTCGGCGTATTCTACGCGTCAGATCGATATCTTCAGGATACAGAAAAAAACGTTCGTCAAACAGGCCAACTTCCCGAAGCGCATCGGTACGAAAAAACATGAAAC
>JAGPGD010000029.1 GCA_018056165.1 Paludibacteraceae bacterium
GAACTTTCGAATCTTTGAAAGATGTTGAAGATACATTAGCAGAACAATTAAAAAATCTGGATAAAGAAACGGTAAAATCAGTCTGTTGATATCATTGGATTAAGGATGCACTTTGATAGCGGTTTGGGATAAAATAACCTAATATAAAAATAGTTACTACGAGTTTCAAAAAAAATTTGTGGATGCCTTCATAAAGGGGATATTTCAGTTAATGAAAATTGTAATTTTGTAAGTAATTTTACAAAAAATCTTTTTCGATGAAACAAAACAAGTTCAATCCAAAGGAAGTAAAGCCATACAATAATTGCGAAGACAAAACCGGCCAACTTATTAGAATGTTTGATCATATTTCTGGTCAGTATGACAAATTCAATCAATTGATGTCGTTAGGTTGTGCAAAAAATTGGAGAAAATGGGCTTTGAAATCATTGCAACCTTATCAGCCTAAAATAATATTGGATGTAGCCACAGGTACTGCCGATATGTGTATCAAAGCTTTTCAGTATTTGTATCCTGAAAAAGTTGTTGGCGTTGATATTTCTGAAAAAATGCTGGAAATAGGTCGGCAGAAAATTAAGGAAGCAAATCTCACAAACAAAATAGATTTGTTTCAGCAGGATTGTTCACAACTTTTTTTCGAAAACGAGACTTTTGATGCAGTAACTATTGCTTTTGGCATCCGCAATTTTGAAAGATTGGACGAAAGTTTAAAAGAAATTCATCGGGTGCTAAAAACACAAAAATATTTATTAATTCTTGAACTCAACGAGCCTCAAAGAAGATGGGTTAAGAAACTTTATCAATTCTATATTCGTTGGTATGTCAACAAGGGTTTACAGTATCTTTCCAATGACAAAGAAGCATATCAATATCTTGCTACTTCGATGGAGGTCTTTCCAAGTGGAAAAAATTTAATTGAAATTGTAATCCAGCATGGTTTTAAGCTATTGAAATATAAAAAATTTACCTTTGGGGTGTGTAGCCTATATTTGTTTCAAAAAGAAGAATAATCTCTTATGTTTTTCATTCGGTTTTTCTAAAATTTTCTGGAAAAAATAAATTTCAAACAAATCAAACATCCAAACTCACCAAACAAAAGAAATCACATTTTTCTTACTCCTTTTTCCCTCTTAATAAATTAATGTCTCCTTTCTTCAGGTATTTTTTACCATCTGCTCCAACAGCTTTTATAATATAAAAATATGGGCCTTCTGCTGCTTCTTTTCTTCCAATAGTACCATCCCACCCTTTTTGTGGATCATTCCAATGATAAACCAGCCGTCCCCATCGATTATAAATCCAGGCTTCAAATTGAGTTAATGATTGATAAGCAACTCGAAATTCATCATTAATTCCATCTCCATTCGGAGTAAATACATTGGGGACTTCCAATTTTGATTCTGAAACAGTTACAACAATTGAATCAGTAGCAGAACAAGAGCCATTATTTACTGTTAAATATACTTGATAAATTCCAGCTTTGTTGAAAGTATAACGATGTTCAGCATCTTTTCGATTGGCTAACAATTCTTTATCTTTATAAATATTCCAATCATAATAAACGCCATTTGTTTGGTTTACTTCAGCAGTCAATAGCATATCCAGTGGCGAAGAACCTTCAAGAATCGACGCAACAGAAGGACGTTCAGCTTCATTTTTTTCATTTCGTATGGTGACAGTAGTTTTGATATGACATTCCAACGCTAATGCAGAATAAAGTGAAGATTGAAAGGTAAAATTGTCAAGATTCAAATCTTGAGCAAATTGATCTCCTTGAATAATAAAATAAGTATCACATAAAGGTGAAGGAATAGAAATGAGATTTGAGGAAGGCAATATAATATTTTTTGACTTTTCAATCTCTTTCCATCCGTCGTTCCACTCGAGAGAATGATAAATTAAAGTAAAATTTCGGGGGATTTTGTGATAAATTCCATTAACAGTATAATAATATAATTCAGGCACCATTGCATCGAACGACAAATTGAGTTCATTGCATTGTTCCTCAGGTGCATTTTCAACATTTATGGAATAAAAAACAGGCAAATATTTTTGATAATCAATCACCCAAATTGTTTTTGTTTCATTGTCAGTTTTCAAAATATATCCTGTTGCATCTTCCGGGTAAATCGAAGGCAAATTGCTAATTGGATCAGTGGGGTTATCAAATTTATACCATATTACATTTCCCGAACCATTATAAATAATTTCGGTGTCTGAATTTATCTCATAAAAAATAAAAAGTTCATCGATACCAACAAAATTAGTGTATGAGACATATTTACCAATGGCAGAAAATTGTGCTTCTATTTGAAAAAAAATATTTAAAAGGCTAATTAGCAAAATGATTTTTTTCATAAAACGAGGTTGAAAAGGTAATTAGAGAAATTAAAACAAAAGTACATTTTTTATCACGAATAAAAAAGGAATTCTCATTCACTTTCTTTTTACTATAGATTTTTTATACCTTTGCAAAGATATATTATTAACCACACATTTCATTTTTTATTATTTTTCAAGTTTAATAACAAAAAGCCATCAAAATACCCTCATGAAGAAAAATTTATTCAGTTTATTGGTATTTCTGTTTTTATTATTTTTTTATCCTTTATTTAGTCAGAATAATGAATATCCCATTAAAATCATTAATGATATTGAATATTATCTTTACACTGTGGAACCTGCTGAAGGAACCTATGCTATCAGCAAAAAATTTGGCGTCACACAAGAGGAAATTCTCAAAGCCAATCCTTCTATCGAAAACGGACTGAAAGCAGGGCAAATCATTTTAATCCCGGTAAAAAAAACAAATTTAGAAAAAAAACAATCTTCTTATAACCATCGGACAGATAGTTCTACAACTTCAACCATTCAATTTATTCAGCATAAAGTAGAAAAAAAACAAACACTTTTCGGTATCAGCCGCCTCTATAACGTAAGTCAGGAAGAAATTATAAAATTTAATCCGCAGGTTGTAAAAGGTTTACGTGAAGGCGAAGTATTATTTATACCTAAAAAAGACAACAAACCAGAAAAAATAATCAAAACTGATACGCTTGCAAAAAATAATTATCCAGAACCTGAAAAAATACAAAAAGGAGATAGTATTTATTTTATTCATTTGGTCGAAGGAGGTGAAACTTTATACTCCATTAGCCGAAAATATAATGTTGAAGTAATTGATATTATAAAATACAATCCTTCTTCGGCTGAAATTTTAAAAGCGGGAAGTAAACTAAAAATTCCGGTTTTAAATGTTCAACCGGACTTAAATCAACTTTCGACTACTGAAAAAATTATACAAAAGGCAACAAGTGAAGACGAAACAGTCAGCAAACAAGAAAAAATCCTTAAAATTGCTTTCCTCCTGCCTTTTATGCTTAATGATACCAAATCGCAGCTAAGCCGTGAAAATTTTATTGACTTTTATGCAGGGAGCTTGTTGGCTATTAAAAAAGGCAAGGAAAAGAATATTTCAATGGAAATATTTACTTATGATACTGAAAAATCAGAAGAAAAAATAAAAAAAATTCTTGCTCAGCCAGAACTTAAAAACATAGATTTAATAGTGGGACCTGCTTATAGCACTCAGGTTTCTTACGTAACGGAGTTTGCTCTAAAAAATAAAATTAATAATTTAATACCTTTTTCTTCAAAAGTTTACGACGTTGTTTACAATCCTTATGTATTTCAATTCAATCCTAACAACAGAAATGTAAAACTGAAGTTTCTATATGATAAACTCTATGAGAAATTTAAAAATCCAAATATTATTTTTGCTGAAATTCCTGATATTAACATTTTAAATGACAACTACCAGTTAATGGAAGAATTTAAGAAAATGTTGACCAATGAGCACAGGAAATTTACAGTTTTTTCTCTCTCCTCCAAATCTTCCTCAATAGAGAATATATTAAAAAAGGATGTTGATAATCTGATATTTTTCAATACAGACAATATATCAGGAGTAAGTCCCTATTTATCAGATTTACTGAATATTAACGACAAATATAATATTATTTTGTATGAAGAATACAGTTGGGGTAATAATTCTAACATTCAAAAACTTAAGGGTTTTTATGTGGCTCCTTTTAAACCTGACATAGATGCTGAAAAATTGAAGGAATATGAAGATGAATTCAATCGTTTTTTCAACTGGGAAATAACTTCGAAATTGCCTCGCTACGATCTTCTAGGATATGATTTAATGAATTGTTTTATTCCAACTTTACATCTTTATGGTAACAGTTTAAATACTCAATTAAATTCCATTAATTATTCCGAAGGATTACAATCTGATTTTAATTTTCAACGTAACTCCAAGAAATCAGGCTTTATCAATGTTCAACTTTATTGGGGCGAAAGGAATTTCAAGTAATTTATGAAAAAATTTTGTCTTTTAATTTTACTAATTATCCCAGTAATTGTTTTTTCGCAAAGTCGATTAGATCAACCTGAAATATACCTGGGGACAAGTCATGGAGTTTCAGCTTCCATGATACATTTTTCTCCTTCTGTAGAACAGGAAATTTTATTAGGCTACAATGGAGGAATTGTTTTCAGATACATTGATGAAAAAAACGTTGGAGTACAAGCAGAGTTAAACTTTTTCCAACGGGGATGGAAAGAAAAAGGAAATATTTACGCCAAACAATTAAATTACATTGAACTTCCTTTTTTGACTCATATCTATTTTGGAAACAGCAGTCGTTTTTTTATTAATTTAGGTCCTAAAATAAGTTATTTGTTATCTGAAAATGTATTAAAAAATCTTTCAACAAATTCAACTGAAACGCAACACATTACGAAAGTACAGCATCCTTTTGATTATGGCATTTGCGGGGGTTTCGGCGTGCTTTTTAGAGTGAAAAAAAACATTTTCCAATTTGATACGCGATTCAATTATAGTTTAAGCGACATATTTTCAAACAGTAAAAAAGATTACTTTGAAACTTCAAACAATATTAATTTTTCAGTAAATCTCGGTTGGCTTCTACAAATAAAATAGTTTCTTAATCAAAAATTAAGAAAAAAAACAGTTTTTCCACCTTTTTTGAACAAAATTACACTTTTTACCTCCCTTTTTTTATTAACTTTGCTTGAAAAGAAATTTCTTCTTCTTTTCTTGAATCAATTCAGGTCAACATTAATTTTATTTCTAACCTCCGTTTTATCAAAAAATTTAAAATATTACTCATATGAAAACAAATTATGAAATAAGGTACGCCTCTCACCCGCAAGATGTAAAAAATTATGACACTTCCAGATTGAGGAAAGAATTCCTTGTAGAAAAGATTTTTTCAAAAGATGAAGTGAATATGGTCTATTCATTGTTTGACCGCATCATTGTAGGAGGCGCCATGCCAGTGAATGAAATTCTTCCTCTGGAAACCATTGAACCGTTAAAGTCGGAATATTTTCTTTCGAGACGTGAATTCGGAACGTTTAATGTAGGAGGACCTGGCAAAATTTCCGTTGATGGAAATGTTTTTGAATTAAACTATAAAGAAGCACTTTATTTAGGTGCAGGAAATAGGAAAGTTTATTTTGAAAGTTTAGACCCTTCAAAACCAGCAAAATTCTATTTCAATTCTACCCTTGCACATAGAAACTATCCTGACAAAAAAGTTACTAAAGCAAATGCTGTAATAGCTGAAATGGGTTCCATGGAAAGTTCGAATCATAGGAACATTAATAAAATGCTTGTATCACAAGTACTTGATTCTTGCCAGTTACAAATGGGAATGACAGAACTTGCTCCAGGAAGCGTATGGAATACTATGCCAGTTCATACCCATAGCAGACGAATGGAAGCATATTTTTATTTTGAAGTACCTGAAGATGAAGTTGTCTGCCATTTTATGGGTGAACCCAATGAAACTCGTCACATCTGGATGAAAAATGAACAAGCTGTTATTTCACCACAATGGTCAATTCATTCAGCGGCTGCTACAAGCAACTACACTTTTATTTGGGGAATGGCAGGTGAAAATCTGGACTATGGAGATCAGGATTTTTACAAAAATACGGATCTTCGATAATTTTCTGGAAATAAGCTTTTTTGTTTTTTTAAATTTCAATTTTTATCAATGAAGAACAAAATCTTGTAAAATATTTAAACTTAATCTTTAAAAAATTAAAAAAATGAATCAATTTGATTTAACAGGAAAAATTGCACTAATTACTGGTGCTTCTTATGGAATAGGCTATGCTATTGCAGAAGCTTTTTACGCCGCAGGATCTACTATTGTGTTTAACGATATTAATGAAGAAAAAGTTAACAATGGCTTAGCTTCCTATCAGAAAGATGGAATCAAAGCACATGGCTATGTGTTTGATGTAACTGATGAAAAAGCTGTAAATGAAGCTATTGAAAAAATTACCAAAGAAGTCGGTGTTATTGATATTTTGGTAAACAATGCTGGTATTATCAAACGTATTCCGGCTCTTGAAATGAGTGCTGCCGATTTTAAACAAGTTGTAGATGTAGATTTAAACGGACCTTTTATCGTTTCAAAAGCCGTTGCTCCAGGAATGATTGCCAAAGGAGGAGGAAAAATTATTAATATTTGCTCTATGATGAGCGAATTAGGAAGGGAAACAGTTTCTGCTTATGCGGCTGCTAAAGGAGGTCTAAAAATGTTAACTAAAAATCTTGCTTGCGAATGGGGTCAATACAATATTCAAGTAAACGGAATAGGACCAGGTTATATTACTACTCCACAGACAGCCCCTTTGCGAGTAGATGGACATCCTTTCAATAATTTTATTATATCACGTACTCCAGCGGCACGTTGGGGAACACCAGAAGATTTGCAAGGACCAGCAGTATTTCTTGCTTCGAGTGCTTCCAATTTTGTTAATGGACACATCTTATACGTAGATGGTGGTATATTGGCATATCTTGGTAAACAACCTTCATAATAAATTAAAATATAGCCAATTAATTAAAAAATTAATTGACTTTTAAAAATTTGAATATGAAAAAAAATCTTTTTTATATTTTAATTTCGTTGATTCTTGCTTCGTGTTCTTCTCTACCAAAATCAATAGAAATAACTAATCCAACATCATTCGACAGAAAGAATGAAATGGTCGAAATCAAAAATCAAGAAATTTTAAAACATTTTAGCCGATCTTCTTCCTATATACTTAAAAATGAACAAAATGAAGAAGTGTCATATCAAATTATTTTCGACGATAATAAGAAAGCAGAAGCCTTTATTTTTCAAGCAAACGTAAAAGCTCATCAAAAAACTGTTTATCATTTTGTTAAGGGTAAACCTTCTCCTGTGAAACCAAAAACATTTGCTCGTTTTGTTCCAGAACGAAAAGATGATTTTGCCTGGGAAAATGATTTAGCCGCTTATAGAATGTATGGTCCAGCTTTAGCCGACGAAAATCCAAGTAACGGCGTTGACCTTTGGCTAAAATGCACTGATGAATTGGTAGTAGATACTTTTTACTACAATGAATTTAATAAAGGTCTTTCCTATCATGTTGATCATGGAAAAGGCTTAGATTGTTACAAAGTAGGTCATACCTTAGGCGCTGGTGGAATTGCACCATATGCCAGTGATTCTTTATGGATTGATGGGCACTTTGACAGCTATAAATTGCATTTCAGCGGACCACTACGTTCTAAATTTACTCTTATTTATGATTCAGTAAAAGTGAATGATTTATTTTACCAAGAAGATTTAACAATCACTGTCGATGCAGGTTCTTTGCTCAATAAAGCCGAAGTAATTTATAAAGGTAAGGACGAAAAAATGGAATTGGCAGCCGGTATCGCTTTGCATGACAACACAGGAAATCTTTTATTAAATGCTGAAAAAGGAATCGCTGCTTATTGTGAAGATGCAATTTCTGATGCTCAAGTTCCCTCAGGACGAAATTATGTAGCTGTTTTTGTCCCTTGCAAAATCAAGGAAGCCAAAGTTCAAAGTTTACATGCTTTACTTATCTCTGATTATACAGTGGGAGAAAATTTCACTTATTATTTTGGTGGTGGTTGGAACAAATGGGGATATCCAACTGATAATGATTGGTTTAATGCAGTATATCAATTTACAGAAAAAATTAGCCAGCCTTTGATAATAAGTTTAAAGTAATAAAAAAATTCTATTATTTTATCAAAGATAAAAAATATCAGTATTTCATTCTTTTTAAATAAATCCTTACATTTGCAATAACATTTGGGACAGTGTCTTTAGGGCACTGTCTTTTAATTTATATAAAATAAATGAAAAATCAAACAGTTACAATACTCGAGATTGAAACATCGACAAATGTATGTTCTGTTGCATTAAGCGAAGAAAATTCCTGCCTTTTCTCAAAGGTAAATAAAGAAGGGTTGAATCACGCTGCTTTATTAAGTAACTATATTCAAGAAGCACTTCAAGTCCTTAAAGAAAGAAATAAAAAATTAAATGCCGTTGCAGTGAGTAGTGGACCGGGTTCTTATACTGGTCTGCGAATTGGGGTCGCTACCGCTAAAGGTTTATGTTATGGTTTAAATATTCCGTTGATTTCAGTCAATACCCTTGAAATACTTACCATTCCTGTTTTACAAATAATAAAAGAGGAAAATGCTTTATTTTGTCCGATGATTGATGCTCGAAGGATGGAGGTTTATACTGCTTTCTATAATGCTCATTTAGAAATGATAAGGCCCGTATCTTCAGATATAATTAATAATGATTCATATAAAGAAATCCTTGAAAAAAATCCTATTTACTTTTTTGGGAATGGCATGAATAAATGTAAAGAATATCTTCAACATCCGAATGCACATTTTATCGAAAACATTTTACCACTTGCGACCTCTATGATACCCCTTTCTCTGAAAGCTTATCATGAAAAGCAATTTGAAAATACTGCATATTTTGAACCTTTTTACCTCAAAGAATTTCAAACCACTCATTCAAAGAGAAAATTATAAACTAATTCTCATAATATTTCGTAAATTCAAGTAATTAATGCAACTTTTTTCAGGGCTTTCTAATTTTTTTAACAACTTTTGATAGGACTTAAGGATGGAATATTGATGTTGAGGAGTGAATTTTCTTCAAAATAAATTTTTGAGATATCAAAAAACAATGTATCTTTGCAACGCTTTTTTAAAGAATATAAATTTGGGCGTTTAGCTCAGCTGGTTCAGAGCATCTGCCTTACAAGCAGAGGGTCGGCGGTTCGAATCCGTCAACGCCCACCAAAAGAAGAACAAAAAGTTGTTCTATTTTTTTCTAAATGCTTTTGAAAATATTATTAATTTTTTAAGGTAAATTGAAAATAAAAGTTGGACTTTTTAAAACGATTTTCTTTATTATTTGCTAAGTATTTTTTAATGAGTGAGGAACAAAATATTTTAGCTAAAAATAAAAAAATATTTGTTTTATATTAAAAATATATTTACCTTTGCAACCGCTTTTAAAGAAAAGTAGAAATTTAAGAAATAATTTTATTCCAATTTCTTTTTATTGAATTTAGTAAAGGATATAAAATGAGAGAAATTAGGAATAGTTGAACGATCTTTGATTAAACTTATAATGTAGTACAAAAGAGTAGCATTTTGCGAGTAGCGTACGATGTCAGGAGAAAAAAGAAATAATAGATAAATACAACGAAGAGTTTGATCCTGGCTCAGGATGAACGCTAGCGACAGGCTTAACACATGCAAGTCGAGGGGCATCACGGGTAGCAATATCTGGTGGCGACCGGCGGACGGGTGAGTAACGCGTATGTAACCTACTTGTAAACGGGAGACAACCTGGAGAAATTTGGGCTAAACTTCCATGAGGCATTATTATTGCATGGTAATAATGTCAAACGTAAGGTTTACAGATGGGCATGCGTATGATTAGCTAGTTGGCAGGGTAATAGCCTACCAAGGCAACGATCATTAGGGGTTCTGAGAGGAAGGTCCCCCACATTGGAACTGAGATACGGTCCAAACTCCTACGGGAGGCAGCAGTGAGGAATATTGGTCAATGGACGAAAGTCTGAACCAGCCAAGTCGCGTGAAGGAAGAAGGTCTTACGGATTGTAAACTTCTTTAGCAGGGGAATAAAAGACGATACGAGTTATCGTGTTGAAAGTACTTTGCGAAAAAGGATCGGCTAACTCCGTGCCAGCAGCCGCGGTAATACGGAGGATCCGAGCGTTATCCGGATTTATTGGGTTTAAAGGGTGCGTAGGCGGATTATTAAGTCAGCGGTGAAATTTTGCAGCTTAACTGTAAGATTGCCGTTGAAACTGATGATCTTGAGGATAGTCGAGGTAAGTGGAATGTGTTGTGTAGCGGTGAAATGCATAGATATAACACAGAACACCGATTGCGAAGGCAGCTTACTAGACTATAACTGACGCTGAGGTACGAAAGCGTGGGGAGCAAACAGGATTAGATACCCTGGTAGTCCACGCTGTAAACGATGAATACTAGCTGTATGCGATATACAGTATGCGGCGGAGCGAAAGCATTAAGTATTCCACCTGGGGAGTACGTTCGCAAGAATGAAACTCAAAGGAATTGACGGGGGCCCGCACAAGCGGAGGAACATGTGGTTTAATTCGATGATACGCGAGGAACCTTACCCGGGCTTGAAATGCATCTGACGAAGGTGGAAACATCTTTTCTAGTAATAGCAGATGTGTAGGTGCTGCATGGTTGTCGTCAGCTCGTGCCGTGAGGTGTCGGCTTAAGTGCCATAACGAGCGCAACCCTTATCGTTAGTTACTAACAGGTAAAGCTGAGGACTCTAATGAGACTGCCGCCGTAAGGTGAGAGGAAGGTGGGGATGACGTCAAATCAGCACGGCCCTTATGTCCGGGGCGACACACGTGTTACAATGGGAGGTACAGAGGGAAGCATCCATGCGAGTGGTAGCTGATCTTAAAAGCCTCTCTCAGTTCGGATTGGAGTCTGCAACTCGACTCCATGAAGTCGGATTCGCTAGTAATCGCGCATCAGCCACGGCGCGGTGAATACGTTCCCGGGCCTTGTACACACCGCCCGTCAAGCCATGGAAGCCGGGGGTACCTGAAGTACGTGACCGAAAGGAGCGTCCTAGGGTAAAACTGGTGACTGGGGCTAAGTCGTAACAAGGTAGCCGTACCGGAAGGTGTGGCTGGAACACCTCCTTTCTGGAGCGTCGTATGTAAAAAGAAAGTAAGATGCTGCTCTTGTACTATTTTTTTTGATATAACAGGTTAGGGATGAAAGAGTGAGAAAGTATCAGGCAGTGTGTTTTGAAAAGTAAGAGGAGTGTAGAAGAAAGCCAGTCCTATAGCTCAGTAGGTTAGAGCGCTACACTGATAATGTAGAGGTCGGCAGTTCAACTCTGCCTGGGACTACAAGGAACAGTTGTTAGTAATAGAGGAAAAAAGGACTGCCAACTGTAGGAGAAGAATAAAGTTTGGGGGATTAGCTCAGTTGGCTTAGAGCACCTGCTTTGCACGCAGGGGGTCAAGGGTTCAAGTCCCTTATTCTCCACGTTGATAGAAGAGGGGATAGTAGTAGTTGAGGTATTCGTGAGTAATGAATGATGAATGATAAGCTTAGAGATAATTTTCAGGTATCTCACGAGACGTTGTGGAAATGTTTTTTATGAGTGATTTATTTTAGTTTATGCTTTTATAAGGGATTAGGATCTTTTATAAAGGACAAGGATATCATTACAAGATATCAATTTAAGGTCTTTGACAGATTGGAAGAAAGAGAAAAGAAGTAGTAATGAAGGTCAATAGTAATATTGATTGGAATCGAGCGACAAAAAAGCAAATAAGAGCAAACGGCGAATGCCTTGGCTCTGGGAGGCGATGAAGGACGTGATAAGCTGCGAAAAGCTTGGGGGAGGTGCAAATAACTGCAGATCCCGAGATATCCGAATGGGGCAACCCAGCACAGTGAAGCTGTGCTATCCTGCATAGCAGGAGGCGAACGTGGGGAACTGAAACATCTTAGTACCCATAGGAAAAGAAAACAAAAGTGATTGCGTAAGTAGTGGCGAGCGAAAGCGTAATAGCCCAAACCAATTATGTTGTCAAGCATAATTGGGGTTGTAGGACTGCAAAATGTTAATTTAATACTGAACTAGAACCGTAATGGAAAATTGGACCGTAGAGGGTGATAGTCCCGTACAGGCAAAGTATTAAATTGACAGCAGTATCCTGAGTAGCGCGGGACACGAGGAATCCTGTGTGAATCTACCGGGACCATCCGGTAAGGCTAAATACTCCCCAGAGACCGATAGTGAACCAGTACTGTGAAGGAAAGGTGAAAAGCACTTCAAATAGGAGGGTGAAATAGAACCTGAAACCGTTTGCTTACAAGCGGTCGGAGCCCCGAGCAAGTCGAGGGGTGACGGCGTGCCTTTTGCATAATGAACCTACGAGTTACTGTCATTGGCAAGGTTAAGCACTTCAGGTGTGGAGCCGAAGCGAAAGCGAGTCTGAACAGGGCGTTATAGTCAGTGGTAGTAGACGCGAAACCAAGTGATCTACCCTTGAGCAGACTGAAGTTTGGGTAACGCCAAATGGAGGGTCGTACCGGTATACGTTGAAAAGTGTTCGGATGACTTGAGGGTAGGGGTGAAAGGCCAATCAAACTTGGAGATAGCTCGTACTCCCCGAAATGCATTTAGGTGCAGCCTTGATATTAAGTTTACAGGAGGTAGAGCCACTGATTGGATGCGAGGGTTTCAACGCCTGTCAAGTCCAGATAAACTCCGAATGCCTGTAAATGTTTATCAGGAGTGAGGGCGCGGGTGCTAAGGCCCGTGTCCGAGAGGAGAAGAATCCAGACCATCAGCTAAGGTCCCGAAATACATGCTAAGTTGAAAAAAACGAGGTCAAACTACACAGACAGCTAGGATGTTGGCTTGGAAGCAGCCATTCATTCAAAGAGTGCGTAACAGCTCACTAGTCGAGTGGTTAGGCGTGGTTAATAATCGGGCATTAAGCATGTTACCGAAGCTATGGGATTTTTATAATCGGTAGGGGAGCATTCCATTGCAGCATCGAAGGTGTGAGGTAACTCATGCTGGAGCGGATGGAAGAGCAAATGTAGGTATAAGTAACGATAAAGGGGGTGAGAAACCCCCTCGCCGAAAGACTAAGGTTTCCTGATCAACGATAATCGGATCAGGGTAAGTCGAGGCCTAAGAAGTAGCCGAAAGGCGAATTCGAAGGAAGAACAGGTTAATAATCCTGTACTACTGTATGAAGCGATGCGGGGGAAAAGTAGTGACAACTCTGCGACCTGACGGAATAGGTCGTTGAAGGGTGTAGGTATTGAGAAGAATAGGTAAGTCCGTTCTTTGAGCCGAACCTGATAGTACCGAGCGTACTTGTACAATCGGATAATGAGTGTAATCAGACTTTCAAGAAAATCCGCTAAGCAATAATTTATACAGTACTCGTACTGTAAACGGACACACGTAGTTGAGTAGAGCATACTAAGGCGCTCGAGAGATTCACAGCTAAGGAACTAGGCAAAATGGTCCCGTAACTTAGGGAGAAGGGACGCTTCCTCATGCGAATGAGAAGCCGCAGAGAAATGGCCCAGGCGACTGTTTATCAAAAACACAGGGCTTTGCCAAAATGAAAATTGAAGTATAAGGCCTGACACCTGCCCGGTGCTGGAAGGTTAAGAGGAGAAGTTAGCCTGTTGAAGGCGAAGCTTTGAATTGAAGCCCCAGTAAACGGCGGCCGTAACTATAACGGTCCTAAGGTAGCGAAATTCCTTGTCGGGTAAGTTCCGACCTGCACGAATGGTGTAACGATCTGGGCGCTGTCTCAGCTGTGATCTCGGTGAAATTGTAGTATCGGTGAAGATGCCGATTACCCGCAACGGGACGGTAAGACCCCGTGAACCTTTACTATAGCTTTACATTGGATTTGGGCATTTGATGTGTAGGATAGGCCGGAGGCTGTGAAGCAGTGGCGCTAGCTGCTGTGGAGCCGTCGTTGAAATACGGCCCTTCAAGTGTCTGACTTCTAATCTGGTGGTTATCAGAGACAGTGTATGGTGGGTAGTTTGACTGGGGTGGTCGCCTCCAAAAGAGTAACGGAGGCTTCCAAAGGTGCGTTCAGACCGATTGGTAACCGGTCGTAGAGTGCAATGGCATAAGCGCGCTTGACTGAGAGACAAACAAGTCGAACAGGTAGGAAACTAGGGCATAGTGATCCGGTGGTTCTGTATGGAAGGGCCATCGCTCAAAGGATAAAAGGTACTCCGGGGATAACAGGCTGATCATTCCCAAGAGCTCATATCGACGGGATGGTTTGGCACCTCGATGTCGGCTCGTCACATCCTGGGGCTGGAGAAGGTTCCAAGGGTTGGGCTGTTCGCCCATTAAAGTGGCACGCGAGCTGGGTTCAGAACGTCGTGAGACAGTTCGGTCCCTATCTGTTGTGGGCGTAGGAAATTTGCGGAGGTCTGACACTAGTACGAGAGGACCGTGTTGGACGAACCTCTGGTGTACGGGTTGTTTCGCCAGGAGCACTGCCCGGTAGCTAAGTTCGGTTAGGATAAGTGCTGAAAGCATCTAAGCACGAAGCCGGCTTCAAGATGAGATTTCCAATTAAGGGTCGTGGGAGACTACCACGTTGATAGGTTACAGGTGGAAGGCAGAAATGCGCGAGCCGAGTAATACTAATAACCCAAGAGCTTTTTTGTAGAAGAATTACTGCTTTTTGTCTCTTTTTTCCGATGTGTCATTTGATATAAAATAGGAGTAAAGAAAATATTAAGGTGGTTATAGCGGCAGGGTTCCACCTCTTCCCATTCCGAACAGAGAAGTTAAACCTGCCAACGTCGATGGTACTGCTCACAAGGTGGGAGAGTAGATAGCCGCCGTTTTTAAGTAAAGCTCTGTGAAATTTTTTTCATGGAGCTTTGTTTGTTTTTCATATCAAACCGCTATCAAAGTGCATCCTTAATCCAGTGATATAAACAGACTAATTTTATCGTTTCCTTATCCAGATTTTCTAATTGTTCTGCTAATGTATCTTCAACATCTTTCAAAGATTCGAAGATCCTATTTTTAAATCCTTCTTTTTCTCTTATATGATGCCATAAATTCTCTACAGGATTTACTTCAGGGGAACGCGAAGGTTGGAACAACAGAACTATATTTTCCTCTTCTTTGTTTTTTCTCCTGTGTGCCAGGAGGCTTTGTCCATCGCCATGATAATTCTATAATCGTGAAATTCTTCTGAAAAACCTTCCATAAATAGATTCATACATTGAGTATTGGCATAGGGAAGTATTAAAGAATAGGATTCACCTGTTTCAGGACACACAGCTGTGTAAGCATACGTGTACTGGCGAATCATCTGTTTACCAACTTTTGCTTTTCTTCCAGAAGGAACCCAACAAGAACAAACATTATCAATTCGTCCAAATCTTGCTTCGTCTTGAAAAAATAGTTTTATAGGTCTTTAATATTTTCATGGTTTTTTTTCTCGTAAAGATACAAAAAATATTATATATGATAGCGGTTAAGTATCAGTTCAAAATTCGAAACTCACAAACTTAAAACTCGAAAATGGTCAATTTTCATCTCACCGTACGAGGTTGTTCTAAAACAATATTGTTAATAGATACCCATGTAAAATATTTTTTTAATTTTTGTCATATGCTAATAATCCTGTTACTAAAGATGAAAAGGCTCTCTTGATTATTTCCTTTGTTTCATATCCAGATAATTTCTGTTTATTCCCGTTTTAATTGTTCTATTTTTTTCTCCTTTTCAATTTCATGTAGCATGATGGTATAACTGTTTTCATAACTACAACTCTCATTTTGATTTCCTGTATTACTGTATAAATTAACTTCCAGAGCGATTCTTTACTTTATGGTAATAAAATTTTGCAAATCTAAGATTACAAAATTAGTATTGATATTCAAATATTTATATGAATGTTCCAAAAAGTGTGAAAAACGAATGATTAACTTGCCATTAAAAAACCTGATTCACCATTGTTCATTTTCTTTGCCTTCGTAGTATTCAATAAATGCTTTGTTAACCATGCGATTGCCGCCTGGTGTTGGATAATTGCCCGTGAAATACCAGTCGCCTTTGTGGTTTGGACAGGCTGTGTGCAAACCATCAACTGTTTGATAAACCAATGTAACAGGACAATGAACTTCTTCAGGCGTTAACATTTTAGCAATTTGTATAGAAATTTCCTCTTGTGTAAAAGGCTCATAAATTTCTTTTACATAATTGATTATTTTTTCTTTGGGTAAATTTTCCTGTTCTTTGCATTTCTGATAAATTTCATCGATAAAAGATTGTTCCCCTTTTTCTTGCAAAAGTTGAATGGCAGCCCGAAAAGCACAAAATTCATTCATCCGAGCCATATCGATTCCATAATAATCTGGAAAACGAACTTGTGGTGAGGAAGAAACAATGATTATTTTTTTTGGATCCAATCTTCCTAAAATACTTAAAATACTTTGTTTCAAAGTTGTACCACGAACAATAGAATCATCTATAATAACCAAATTATCTGTTTTTCCGGGTCTGAGCGAGCCATAAGTAATATCGTAAACATGAGCTGCCAGATCATTTCTTTCTTTGTTTTGTGAAATGAAGGTACGTAGTTTTATATCTTTAAGCAACACTTTTTCGACGCGAGGAATCTTTCCTGTAGCTGTTCTGATACCCTGAATCATGCCGTAAAAAGCTACTTCAGCCGTATTGGGAATAAAGGAAAAAACAGTATTTTCCAGATCATAATCAACAGCTTTTAAAATTGGAACTGATAAAGATTCTCCTAATTTTTTTCGTTCCCGATAAATATCTCTGTCGCTTCCTCTGGAGAAATAAATTCGTTCAAAAGAACAAGGTGTAAGTTCAGAATCAGCTTCACGAATCGTTTCAAATCTAATTTCACCATTTTTTCTGATAATGATGGCTTTTCCAGCTTGTAATTCATGAATATCTTCAATTTTAACATTCATAGCAGTTTGAATCACAGGTCGTTCTGAAGCAACTACCGCAATTTCTTCGTCTGCATAATAAAAGGCTGTCCGAATGCCTTTTGGATCACGAAAAACGAAAGCATCACCGTGTCCCAGCATGCCAGCTATTACATAACCACCGTCCCAATATCGTTCTGATTTTCGGATAAAAGAAGCAATGTCCAGATTTTCCTCAATTTTTTTAGTAATAACGATGTCGTTGCTGTAACGCTGTTTGATTAAATCATATTCACGTTGTACTTCTCGATCCAGCTTATCGCCCAATGATTCAAGCATTAAGAAAGTATCTGATTTATCACGCGGATGTTGTCCTTGCGAAGTAAGTAATTCAAAAATTTCATCTACATTTGTTAAGTTAAAATTACCAGCCAGCACGAGTGTTCTTGCTTTCCAGTTATGTCGTCGAAGAAAAGGATGAATATATTTTAAACCTTCTCTTTCGCTTGTACTGTATCGCAAATGTCCTAAATAAAGTTCACCTGCAAAAGGACATAACATTTTTGCCTTTTGTGTATCAGAAGAATATTCTTCGCATGCGTCTTCTTTATTTTGAGAAATATCTTGAAAAATTTCTTGTATAGCATTTTTACCTTCTATACGTTTTCTGGAAATATATTCTTCGCCTGGTGGCATATCTAATTTAACGCAAGCAAGTCCAGCACCTTCCTGACCTCTGTTGTGTTGTTTTTCCATAAGCAGATACATTTTCTGCAAACCATATTCCCA
Source organism: Paludibacteraceae bacterium (assembly GCA_018056165.1). Taxonomy (GTDB): domain Bacteria; phylum Bacteroidota; class Bacteroidia; order Bacteroidales; family Paludibacteraceae; genus MVYY01. The sequence continues at coordinate 17,720 of JAGPGD010000029.1, forward strand.
GCTTCCATATTTTTTTTGATAATAATCGAGTGGTTTCAATAGCCTTATCATTGCAATTCCACACATAATTGAATATGATTACTTTAGTAAGTGATTGAAAAATTTCTTTAAAAGAATTTTGAAATTCATTTATAGTAATTTAGGCAGTATCAAATAAATGGATAAATCTTGAAAATTAAATTCATTCTCGGGTTTAATCAAAAATTGAATATTTATCTTCAGAATGCTTTGTTTATTACAAAATTTGAAAAATTTTGTATGACTCAAATACGATACGTATTTACAATGCAAAATTGCGATTTTTTTTTGAGGTATAAAAGAATTTTTCTATAAAAAAGCAAAAATGCTTATCAAATTATTTCAAATCGTAGAAAGTTAAATATAGGGTGTTATTGGAATGGTGAAGAAGTTATATTTATATTACAATTAATTAATTATAAGCAATTTATAAATTTTTAAAATAAAAAAAGCACATTTTGTTATGCTTTTTAGGAAGGAGAGATTCATACAAAAAACTGATTGTTCAGAATCTTTTTGCAAGTTCTTCGGCTTCGTTGATAGCCTTATTCATGATTGCATCAACATCCATCCCCATGACGTCTAAATTATAAGCTTTAATGGCAGTATAATCCATTACGCCAAATAGTGCCATAATAGCTCTTAAATATTTGTCGCAAAATTCCCATTCATCAGCTATTCCTTCGTTATAATCGCCTCCGCTGGTAGTGATGTTGACTGCTTTTTTCCCTTGACATAAACCCACAGAGCCATTCTCATTATATCCAAACGTAATATTGGGAATACTAATATAGTCAATATATGCCTTAAGGATAGCCGGTACCCCTAAGTTCCACATGGGTTCAGCAAAAACGTATTTATCCGCATTTTTGAACTGCAAAGCATATTTTCTCATCGGATTATCTTTCTTTTCCACTTCATTGTTTTCGTGAATTTTCACATCTTCTTCAGTTAAAAAATCAATATTTTCTTTGTAAAGATCTAACGTAATGATTTCATCATGGGGATGATATTTTTGATAAGTTTCTATAAATTTATCAGAAATTTTGAAAGTTTTTGATTCGTAAGCTGTCTTTGGATTTGCCTTAATATAAAGAACAGTACTCATATACCCACCTCCTTTTTAAGTGATTATTATCAAATTGTTATTTTTGAGAATTTGTTTGCAAAAGTAAAGAAAATATTGGGAATAAGGAATGCCGAAGAGTAATTTTTCTTTGAAATTCTTGACACTAACATAGCTTAATGATTACTTTATCATTCATATTGAAAGAATTGCTAAAAAACAAATAAGTGTTGTTATTTTCACGTAAATTCAAATAATAAAAAATGATAATTTCAATTATTGTGAAAAAGCAGTCAATAAAATGAATCTACATTTGTCATTAGGATTGAATTTCAAAGGATGGTTATGAGAAAAAATACTTTATAATTATTTGAATTACAATATAATATATCGATAAAATAATGAATAACCCCGAGGCAAGCCTCAAGGAATTTTTTTGATTAAAAAAATTGAGGTTGTTTTTCAAAATTGACGCAAGTAATTCTTACTCAATTCTATAAACAAAATATAAGTACATGAGAAAAAAATTTTAACTGTTTAAAATTTGCTTCGGCAATTAAACATTTGTTTTTGAGGCTTTACCTCCAAATTCTACTAACTTTTTGCTTCAAAAGTGTTTATTTTTAATTGTTTCGGCGGTTTCGCTTTGCTTCAATTGTTTTGATACAAATCAGAATTTCCTTATAAAAATCCTTCTTTCCTCGCACCTTGTCTCATTAACTCAAAACTCCAAACTGCTGGCTATCAACTAAATTTTCATCTCTTGTGACTTGTAACTTGCAAACTCTAAACTCTTTTTAAAATTATTCTTTACACATTTTTTGAAACACTATTTTTGTCTCTTTCGATGAGAACAATAAAAATAGAAATAAACGAATAAAAAAAACACCTCAAAAGTTTTTTATAATTTTGAGGTGTAACTTATGCAAAAGACTACTATTTTTTACCTTTGTAGAAATTAATCAAGCATTTTTTGCTTTCTCAACAATTGCCTTAAAAGCTTCGGGGTGATTCATAGCTAAATCAGCCAAAACTTTTCTATTTATTTCGATATTGGCTTTATGCAAGGTACCCATCAATTTTGAATAAGACATACCCTCAAGACGAGCCGCGGCATTAATGCGTTGAATCCATAACGAACGAAAATTTCGTTTTTTGGTTTTACGGTCGCGATAAGCATATTGCAAGCCTTTTTCCCATGTATTTTTGGCTACTGTCCAAACATTTTTCCTACTTAAAAAATAACCTTTCGTCAGGTTTAAAATTCTTTTTCTTCTTTTACGTGAAGCTACGTGATTTACCGATCTTGGCATAATAATTAAATTTACGAATGTTAGCGTCGGACTGTTAATACGAACTTTAGGCTAATGCATTCAATTAATAATTAAATTTTTAAAATAAACTTTTTATTTTAACCCCAGCAGCATTTTTACACTTTTCAGATTTGTTTTATCCACCAGTGCTGAATGAGTTAAATTGCGTTTTTGTTTCTTTGTTTTTTTTCTTAAAAGGTGACTTTTAAAAGCATGCCTTCTTTTTATTTTTCCACTCCCGGTAATGGAAAATCTTTTCTTTGCACCAGAATTAGTTTTTGTTTTTGACATTTTTAAAAAAATTATATCTATTTATTTATCTTTTTAGGTGATAATACAATGGTCATTCTTTTCCCTTCCAGTTCAGGTAAATGCTCAACTTTGGCATAATCTTCCAAATCATTAGCAAAACGTAATAACAAAACTTCTCCCTGTTCCTTAAAAAGGATTGAACGTCCTTTAAAAAACACATACGCTTTTACTTTACAACCGTCCTTTAAAAATTCTTGCGCATGCTTTAATTTAAAATTATAATCGTGATCATCAGTCTGTGGTCCAAAACGAATTTCTTTCACAACAACCCTTGCCGTTTTGGCTTTTTGTTCTTTTTCCCGCTTTTTTAATTGATAAAGAAATTTCTGATAATCAATAATTTTACACACAGGTGGATCAGCTTTGGGCGATATTTCAACCAAATCTAAATTTTGCTCATCTGCAATTTTTAAAGCTTCTTCAATAGAATAAATCCCTTGCTGGACATTATCGCCCACCAAACGTACTTGAGTTACTCCTTTAATTTCTTCATTTATACGATGGGGATACTCACCTGCTTCCCTACTTTGATGCCGAAGAGTTATTTGTTTAGCTATATTTAGTCCTCCTCAATTTTAAAATTTAAACAAATCGATTTTTTTGAATTTTAAGGTTGCAAATATAGAATTTTTTTTTCAATTCTCTATGTTTTTTTAAAGAATTTATTTACACTTATAAATTTTTCAGCTTAAAAATAAGGATATTTATTAACTTTATCTGGCTACCATTTGTTTAACAATATAAAAAAATACTGTCTCTCTGAATTGAAGGGCTAAGTTCAACATAGAAGTGCGAATTTAGCAGAGATGTTTTGCATGATTTTTTAAAAAATCATGCAAAACATCTCGGAGGAACGCCAAACAGCCGATGGCGAAACCTCCAAAGAGCGTTAGAGTCAACTGGCAACATAATTTAACAAAAAAGGAGACCGAAGTCTCCCTAAAATTAATTATTATGTTGCTTATGACAATAGTGTGTTATATTTTTAGTTAAATAATTGTAAATCAATTAATTATTTATATTTTTATTTGGTCAACTCCCTGAAAATCACTATCTTTATAGATTGTTTAACTAATTTACAATAAGATATGAT
>JAGPGD010000081.1 GCA_018056165.1 Paludibacteraceae bacterium
TGATAAATAGGAATTGAAAACTGGTTGGACTTTTTAATGAATTCTAATAAATTAGCTTCAGTTGCTTTCATGCATCAACCTCCTTAATTTTTATATTGATAAAAGTTAAATATTTTTCTTTCATTCCTTTACTTCCCAATGCCCACCTTTAGCAGGACCAATGCGCTTTATGATTCCTTCTTTTTGAAGTTTACGTATCTGAGAGTTGAATTCTATATTTTGCTGCTCATCCATAATTTTTTTCTTTATTTTAAATGCCAACTAATCACCCTCTATTAGCCAACGAGTGGCCATTTTAGCCCTTTGGCTCTTTTATCTAAATATTTAAATCATTACCTGCTCATTTACTGTATTTAAGTTTAATCTTATTAGAGCTATATTCCCATAGGATATTTTGATTGCATGCATTATTCTTCCTCTATGAAATTTAATCTTTTCCATATTTTTATATATTCTTTAGCATTTAATGGTGAATTTGCAGGAATAATGGTCTGAATATCTTTTTCTGTTTTTGAAGACAGCCATCTTTGTACATTTTCTGCATTATGATTACGAAAATCTTCGCCAAATTCTTCTTTATATTTTAAGCCCAGCTTTCCGGCAATAGTTCTTGGGACATTGGCTTTCCTCATAAGTACCGCTTCATCTGTATTAACGCCATAGAAAATATACGAAGGTATATTTAAAAACTTTTTTTTCTCATTTTCAGAAAGGTCATCCCAATTAATACCGCTGGTTGGCATTTTCTGTAAAGCAGAGATGCCCCAGCTTGCTGAACTAGTGATAATCCTGTATAACGCCTTGCATACCAACTTAACATTTTCAAAGGGATCCCCTGATGGGATTAGTTTTTTACAAATATCAGAGATTGTATTACCATTTACCCAGTAAATAATCAAGCGTGAAACGCTATTCTTGTCCAATACTCTATCTCCAAATTTTATATCTTCAAAAGATTTTCGTATCTCATAAGTATTCAGCATGATACCTACCAGATTCTTCATTGTTTGATTCTTTTCAGAAAACAGCTGTTCCTTCTTCCAGTCGCTTGAAGAAAAACTGAATTGAGAAAGCCTTCGAATCATTTGCTTGACTGTAATTGTTGAAAAACCGGTTGAATCAGCTCTATCAGCATCCTCTAATGATAGTGTAGAAACATATTCGTTCAATTTTTTAAAAAGATATCGCTTTTTTTCCTCTGAGATTTGACGATACCCCAGAGTATCCTGCAATTTCTGTTCTAATTGAGTTATGAATTGATTTAGATCATTAACCTGTTTCATTAAGTGAGAAACATATTGCAAAACAGCTGACCATCGTTCATCACGATATAACCATTTTGCAAAATCTTCGTTCGGAATATTCTGAACATTTTGCAATAAATCAGTCAACTGAGACAATAAATCTTCTGATGCTTTTTTAACATATTCTGCAATTTTTTTTAAGTCTTGATCATTTTTACTTGCAATGCCAATCCATCCCATATTATGTTGTCCGATTCTACCAACTCTTCCCGCAATATTCCAGAAGTCGCGCGAAGGCATTGGACCTTGAAAAGGATAATTATAAGAACCCATAATAACCGCAGATACAGGAAAATTTATCCCCTGAGCAATTGTCGTTGTTGCTACCAATACTTTTAGCTTTCCCTTTTCCATCAATAACTCAATGAGTTGTCTAATATCATCTGGGATTGCAGAAGAATGAATTGCAATTCCCTTATCAAGGTATTGCACCAATGGAAAATTTTCTCCTAATTCAGCTTTTACAAATTTTTGTAGCAGTTTAATCTCTTCGTTATTTACGTTGTCTATAAGCGAATTATATAAATAATCAGCTATTTGAAATGTTTCATTAACTTCTGCAGCAAGGATTATAATTGGATTTTCGGTATTTAACACATGTTTAGAAGTAAGCTGTACTAATTTTATTTTTGAATCAAAATTCTTTTTACTTTCTGTAATATTATCAATAATCGGTATCTTTTCTGAAATTGCATAAGATCCTTTTACAGTATTTAATGTTTGTAAAGTAATGGAGTAATTTTTTCGTTTGCCATCCACGGCTAATGCTCCTATTACTCTTTCATTCGGTTGCCACCAATCTAATTCAAGATTAACTGTATATCCCCTTTCACCTCCCAGCCAATCGGCTATTTGATTTGCATTTGGAATATCCGGGGTTAATAGAAGAAAATTCACTTCTTTACAATCGCTTTTTATCGTTGAAAGGAGCATCTCAAGGTGTAATCCTCTGCTTTTGTCCCCAATATTATGTGCTTCATCAACAATGGTGAGTACCAGAGGTCTTTTGTCTGTTGTTCCTAATCCCTGCCTGATTAATAAATCGAGCTTTTCATATGTAGTTACCAAAATATCAAAACGGGTATTATCACCTTTATTATCAATTAGGCCATATTCGAAGCCATCAATTTCTACTGCTCCGCTTGCCTTTTCAACTTGAATACCAATGCTGCTTAAATCCTGTTTAAATCTTGCATAAATTTGATTAATTAAACTTTTCGTTGGCACTACATAAGCGACCCATCCACCACTTTCACTTTGCTTAAAAACATTAAGAGCTTGAAGAATCTTATATTCAGCTATTAAAGTTTTACCACTGGATGTTGGTAAAGATAAAATTATAGATCTGTATGCGGGATTTAAAACTTCGCCTTTTAGAATGGAGTATTTTTGTGGGTATAATAATTCGTGTATAGATTTATCCTCTCTTTTAGCAATGAATCTGTTAAATTTACTTATGAAGTGATTTACTCCTCGAAGATTATACCAGATTGTATTTCTTATTAGTTTTATAGAAAACTCTTTAAAGTATTTATAAAGTAGAACCAATGATATATTTTGAGATAATTCTGCAAATTCTATAGCGACTCTAAAATGATACTCCATTTTATTTTCTATGTCAGTCGGGTTTCCTTCAATAAGAAAAATACCAAGTAGGTCAATGGATTTTGCAAAATGGTATAAAGACACAATTTCAGCACTTCCATACGATTGAGAATCTTCTCTTACTTGATTTAAAAAATTAGATTCAAATTTTTCTTGCTCTTTTCTAAGCCGATTAATATTTTCAACTGCTTTTTCTATATCTTTCCAGCTATTTTTAACCACTAGAAAGAATAAAGAATTAAAAATTGTATAGATAATTCTAACGTCCCATTTTTCAGGGATAGTAATATTGTTTACATCATCTTTTATTGATAACAAATAGCTCTTTACATAATGGGAATGTTCTCCAAGATAACCAAAAATGATTATTTTAAAGAGTTCCATTATATTAATTTCATCATTTAAATCATAATCAAAGCACGTAGCAATATCAAAGTAAGTAATGCACAAAGAAAAAAACTCATCAGTATCTTTTTGCCCCCAATAATTGTTTATCTCTAATTCACAAATTTCTTTTGCCTTGTTTAATAATTTTATCTCACTATCGGATAATTGAATAACATTAAATCTTCTGGAAACTCTTGCTTTTTGAATGAGTTCTGACAGGTCCCCAAGAATATCCTGAAAATTTTTCTCTAATATTTCGTATTTCTTTATAGTACTCATTGTTGTTGCCTCTGGTTTATTATTTCAATCCATTTTTTTTGTTTTATTGGTACATATACTGCTACAAGTTGTAATCCAGTAGGGTCCAGAATAGTATTCCTCAAATTTTCATAAACTTTTTTTAAATCATTTTCATTTGCTTCTGTATCACGTATAAGAACACCAATAAGCTGATAATTGTTATCAGGGTTATAGTATGCTTTAATAGCTGATTGAAAATCTTTTTTTATGTTTTCATTAAGAGCTATTCTACTTTGTAAATAACGAATTAAATCGAATCTTTTTTGATGGTTACTATATAATTCTTTTAATTGTGAAATCATTCCGGTGCCTTTTTGGGTCATTACCTGCGGAGGATTATCTTCTTCAGAAGATGTTTTTACTTCACCAAAAAGAAATAAAAGCTCATCGTTATGTTCAATAAAACCAACTAAATCAGCTCCTGTTTGATTAGCTTCAGGATTTTTTGAATCTCGCCGTTTATTCCAATGGAACCTGCATTTGAAATCATTTTCCAGAACAACTTCTGCTATTGCTTCTCCAATCTCAAAAATTTTGACATTAATTTCTCCAGTTGAAAGTGACTGAATGTCAATCAAAAGATTTTGAGAGGATGAGAATCCAGTATCAGTCTTCAAATTGTTTAATATTGATAAAAAATCTTGTTTTTCTGACTCATCAAATAATCTATTTTTTATATCATTATAAAGTAAAGTCGTAAAATCAATCTCATCATTGAATGAAATACCATGATAGCCATTTTTCAATGTATAGGAACTACTTTTATAATTTTCTATCATAACTTAAATCCTTTTTGATTCATTACAATAGTTGATTTCATGTTCAATTTTCTCCTTTATCTTTATATAAGCCTTTAAATTCATCAAAATTACTCATAATATTTTTCTTTCATTCCACCACCTCCCAGTGCCCACCTGTAGCAGGGCCTATGTGCTTGATTATTCCTTCTTTCTTTAGTTTACATAATTGTGTTTTGAATTCTACATTTTACTGCCCATTAATAATTTTCTTTCTTCCCTTTTTAAACGATGACTAATCGCCAAATTGCCAAAATACATAATAACCAATTTGGTAATTTATATTTTACTTTTATCGTTTTTAGTGACCTTTCCATAATCCCATTTCTTCTAAAATTGCTTTCATTTTTTTGTCTGCTTCATTTTGTTCTTCTTCTGCCTCCT
>JAGPGD010000082.1 GCA_018056165.1 Paludibacteraceae bacterium
TCAGCATCCGTTTGGTCGGCATCGTTCTGCTCATGTCGCTCATCACCGTCCCGCAAATGACCGCCAATCTTTTCACCGTGAATTATTCCAAAATGATCATTCTCTCATCCATTATCAGTTTTGTGGGGTGTGTAGCAGGATTGTTTCTTTCGTATTTTCTGAATGTGCCTTCCGGTGCTTTCATCATTTTTGTGTTGATTCTTTTGTTTTTTCTGGGAAAGGTCGCGAGGGCTTTTATCGGAAAGTCGTCAAATTGATTGTAAATAAATCTATTCGAATCATTCTTTTATTCATTTTTTTCTTATTTTCGCTTTTTGTAAGGATTCGCTAATTGCACGCCTCAAGTTTATATATAATGCGAATCAGTATTTAAAAAATCAGATAAATGAAAGCGACGGCAATTTTGCCCATCGTATGAACAAGTAAACCTTTAGTGGATCTTACTTTTTGTGCTCTTTGGATAGTTGTTTTTTCGTTCAGCCGGTTGAAGAATGATTCTATGGGTTGCTGCCTGATTTTGGAAACAGCCGTAGAGAACAAGTCGTTATAAGCTTTTTGGCGCTGCTTTTCCTGTTCGGATTGTCCCTTAATTGCCTTGACAGGAGTATACATTTCAATATTCCGGTTTTGTTTTTTATCATCGTTGAAGTATTCGAAATCGGAGTATATCTTGTCTCCAAAAATTACGGTATCGGAGATATAATCACCCCGGGCCTGTTTAAAAACCGTCAGATCATTATCTTCGGCAGGAGTGACCATCAAGGATTTCGGAAAGGGAATTGTTCCCTCCCTGCGCAGGGTCAGCGCATGAAGTTTCAACCCGTAACAATACATGTTCTTTGTTGAGCAATATCCCCTGGCGGTTATTTCCCGGGCCACTTTTCCTTGCCTGTTCCTACCCGCACAAGTTATTACGGGAAGGGAATCGACAAGGGATATGCCCTTGTTGCAATCAGCCGGCATGAATGAAGATATCAATCCGGTGGATAATACCCGAAAGGCTTCATTAAGACGGTTTAACCTAAGATTAAAGGTCCGGTATGAAGGTAATTCGGGAAACCGGGAGGAAAGACATTCTGATGCAAAATTGTATATATCCCTGATCCGGAAATACTTTTGACAGTGTCCTGCAAACAGGTAAATTGTCATTATTTCCCGGTCCGTGAAAGCGGGATTGGAATTATTGCCGTATCTTTGGCAATAATATTTCAATTCCCGGTCGTATAAATCACATATATACATATAAATCTGTATCGGTTTAAACTCTTTCTCGCCGGGAATCATACTTGAAAAATAATGGGTTTTATTCTTCCAAGTTAATGATTCTCAGCGGATTGAGCAAATATTCAGCGCATTTATTTTATTGATTTTAAATACTTTAACTACATAAACTCGCCATCAGTTTCAACTACTGATTCGCATTAATTTCGCATTAATAATGCACTTGCTGCTTAACTCTATATCGGGTTAAAAACTACGGCAAAAAACGATTATTTGTGCAAAATGTGTAATTTTGGAACAAATTAAACGAATAAGGACAAGATGCCAGTAAGAAACTTGCCGGTATTAGGAGGGGTTATTCCCGCTTTAATTACCCGGAGAGCGATTGGACAAATCAATGCCGTACTGACTGCTACTGTAAAGAATTTGAAGGGAATGCCGAGGAAAAGCGAAGAAGGTTTTTTTTGGCTGATTTTTCGGTTACTCTTTCAACAAAACTTTCAACAAAACTTTTATAACTTCTCTGCCCCAAAATAGACTTTTAAGGAATTGACTAAATAAATAACCTCAAACCATGCAAAAGATACCATTAATTTTATTATTTCTTTTCACATTATTTTTCACAGAATCATGCGATAATAAACACCAAAATGAAAAATATACTATAGGATTTTCTCAGTGTATGATGGATGACGTTTGGAGACAAGCGATGATGATAGAAATGAATATAGAAGCATCTAATTATGAGAATTTGGAAATAATTGTGCGAGACGCAGAAGAAAACAATCAAAAACAAATCGATCAAATAAAAGAATTGATACGAAAAAAAGTTGATGTATTAATAATCTCTCCAAACGAATCTGACGAGATAACACCCATTGCCGTCGAAGCCTATAAGGCAGGAATCCCTACAATTATTTTGGATAGGAAAATAAACTCCGATGAATATACTACATACATAGGAGGAGATAGCTATGAAATAGGGAAAATGGCGGGAACTTATGCAAGTTCTTTATTACCAAAAGAAGCAACTATATTCGAAGTTTGGGGTACTAAATCTACTTCGCCGGCTCAAGAACGTCACAAAGGATTTATGGATGGATTAGATAAAAATAAGAACTTTACTATTTTGTCGATAGAAGGTAAATGGAGAAAAGAAATAGCCTATACGGAAGCAAGGAATTTTTTTAATTCTATAAATATAAATAATATAGATCTTGTCTATGCTCATAATGACGTAATGGCTTTAGGAGTAAGAGAGGCCATAATAGAAAAAGATTCCACTCTTATATCGAACATTAAGATATTGGGTGTTGACGGAGCATTCGGGAAAGATGCCGGACTAGAAGCTGTCTCTGATGGAAGATTAGATGCTTCATTTTTATATCCCACTGGCGGAGATTTGGCAATCAGGATAGCTATGAAAATTTTAAAGGGGGAACCGGTTGACAAAAAATACATTTTAGATACAGCTTTAATCGACAAACATACCGCTAAAACTTTATTGCTTCAATCCAACCAACTGATTAATTATCAAAATAAGATTGAACAACAACGTAAAAGCATGGAGGTTATTTTAAACAGGTTTAGCGGTCTACGGCATTCCTTATTTATCATTCTTGTTTTAATGAGCATCATTATTGCTTTTACCATTTACATCTTTTTTATCAACAAAAAAATTGAGAAAAGCAATGCTCAATTAAAACTTAAGAATGAAGAAACCGAAAAGCAAAAACATGAGCTTATTCAACTAAATGAAATGATACAAGAAGTAACAAATCAAAAAGTACGTTTTTTTATGAATATATCTCATGAAATAAGGACTCCTCTAACATTAATTGTAAGCCCCTTGGAAAAATGGATAAAAAACACCTCTAGTTCTCCTATACATGATGATTTACTAAAAATGAAAAGAAACACGGACAGATTAATTTGTCTGATAAATCAGCTTCTTGATTTCAAGAAAATCGAAAGCAACACGAGCACCCTCGATACAAAAAATACCGACATAGTAGCTCTAACAACTTCGGCAAAAAACCTTTTCGACGATTTAGCTGAAAAGAAAAATATTACTTATTCGTTCACGTCAAATACTACATCTGAGTATTTGTTATTAGATCCCGATAAAATCGATAAAGTTCTGGTAAATCTTTTGTCGAATGCCTTTAAATTTACGAAAGAAGGAGGTACTATTTCCGTCAACTTAAGTAAAAATAACAATGCGATATCTATTTCGATAACCGATAACGGATGCGGAATAGAAAAAGACAAACAGTCCCTAATTTTTGAACGTTTTTATACTACAAAAAATAACAACAATACGGGAACAGGAATCGGATTGCACTTGGCTCAAGAATTTGTAAAAATGCATGGAGGAAAAATCACCGTGGAAAGTGTACCGGAAATGTCAACAACATTTACGGTACAATTACCCATTGTTCGAGAAAATAGCGCAGATATTGTCTTTAAAGATCAAAATAATATTTATGAAGTTGTCGATATAATTACGTCGAACTCGTCTCCTGTAGATGAAATTCTCAACAAAAAATATAATTATACTATACTGATTGTTGAAGATGATCCTGATATAATGGAATATCTTTCCTCAGAACTTTCTGATAATCTGAAAATTGTTACTGCGACCAACGGATCGGAAGCATTAAATATCCTCAACAAGAACGATGAGATTTCGCTCGTTCTTAGTGATGTACTGATGCCGGAAACAAATGGATTTATGCTGTGTAAAACAATAAAATCAACACCTGAATTATCCTATATACCTGTTATTTTATTAACAGCTTTAACTGAAGAAAATCAACGCATTTTGGGGATTGCAGAAGGGGCAGACGATTATATCCCAAAACCATTTAATATCGATTATGTAAAAATCAAAATTATTAAATTGCTCGAAAACCGAAAGCAATTGCAAAATAAATTCATGCAAGATATAAAAATCGGCAAAATTCCAATTGTTGATCCAACCATTGAAATAGAAACGGCCGATAAGATTTTCATACAAAAATTTGCATCGTTAATAGCCTCCAAATTTAACGATCCGGCTATATCTATTGAAAAAATAAGTAAAGAATTGGGAGTTTCTCGAGTACACCTCCAACGAAAAGTAAAAGAAATCACAGGTTATAATCCAATAGACTATTTACGAAATTTCAGGCTGGCAAAAGCAATCGAATTATTCGGGAGTAGCCATCTTTCAATCAGTGAAGTTGCTTATGAAACAGGGTTTTCCTCACCTGCTTATTTTTCTAAATGTTTTAAGGACGCTTTCAGCGTAACACCTTCTGAATATATCAAAGACAAGTAATAGGGATTCTTTTAATTTTGTAACATTTCTGTATCTTTATTGATATAGAAACGATTTTTATTCTTGTATTTTACAAGATTTATCGCATTGGTTACTTTTTTTATCGTCTAGTTATCCTATTAAATATAATATCGCATTCGAAAATCTAACCCAATAAATATTTTAATATGGATAAAATTCAAAAGAT
>JAGPGD010000083.1 GCA_018056165.1 Paludibacteraceae bacterium
AGGATATCAAAAATATTCAGTACAAACTGAATCGAAGACCTCGAGAAAAATTAAACTTTAATTCTCCTAAAAATGAGTTTTTCAAACATTTTTTATAATTTCGCACTTGCTGGTTGACTCTACTAAGATAAAGAAATTAATCTTAATGGTAGTTATAAAAGAAACATTTTGTAACTTTGCAACCATATATCATTTCAATAAAATGCACCAACTATTCCAGATATTTATAGTAACATTGCTATTCTCTCTTCCTATTTTTTCTTTAAGCGGTCAGCAAAAAGAAAACATTTTTGAAGTACTTTCAAAAAACGACAGTACGGAAGGAACTGTTGTTTTTCATCAAGACAAACGTATCGAAACTCTTTTAACAGAAAAGAGAATTCCTACTATTCCTGCTAAAACTACTGTTGTCAATGGTTACCGTGTTCAGGTTTTTTCAAGTAATGAGCCTCGAACAGCTAAAAATGAAGCTTTTAATATTGAAAGGTTAATTAATGAAACTTTCCCGGAGTATGGTGTTTATGTTACTTATTCTTCGCCTTTCTGGAAAGTGCGTGTGGGTGATTTTGCCTCCATGGAGGAAGCTCAGGCTTTTAAAAATGAATTAATTGAGGTTTTTCCTCAGTTGCGAAATCAGACTTATGTAGTTAGAGATCAAATTAATAAGTAATTTTTCAAATAAATTTAGATGGATAGTGAGTTAAATGGTGGTAAAATTTTTGATGAAAAGAAAACCAACGAAATTGCTCAACATTATAAAAATATTATCAGTCTTTTAGGAGAAGATCCTGAACGGCCGGGATTAGTACAAACTCCTGAAAGAGTTGCCCGAGCTATGCAATTTTTTTTGCAAGGTTATGAAGAAGATCCAGAAGAAATAATCCGTGAGGCAATGTTTACTGAAAATTACCGTCAAATGGTAATTGTAAAAGACATTGATTTCTATTCATTATGTGAACATCATTTGTTGCCATTTTTTGGAAGAGCTCACGTAGCATATATTCCTAATAAAAAAATAACGGGTTTAAGTAAAATAGCTCGTGTAGTCGAAATTTATGCCCGTCGTTTACAGGTTCAGGAACGAATGACTACCCAAATTAAACAATGCATTCAAAACACACTTGAACCAATGGGTGTAATGGTCATTATTGAAGCACAGCATTTGTGTATGCAAATGAGAGGAGTACAAAAACTTAATTCCATTACCACCACTTCAGATTTTACGGGTGTGTTCCAGGAAGCCAGAACAAGAGAAGAGTTTATGAATCTGATTAAAAACAGGTAAAGAACTTAATTGTTTTCCTTAAAAATCTACAAAATATATATGATAGCGGTCAAGCATGAGCTTATTTTCTGGATGAATAAAAGTTTAATCTTTCAAATTCAATATTTCAGGATTTTTTTCAATATAATTATTGGTTGATTTATAACCTTCTTCATAAATTTTTTGGTAGGCATCAAAACTAAATCCATGATATTTTTTAATTGCCATCGGTTCAATCAAAAAATGACAAAGTTTTCTTCCTGGCAACGAATTTTTATGTTCCATAATTCTTACAGACCATGAAAAAGTATCGGTAGGCTTTTTTAATTGAAGTGTTTTAAAATGTGGAATAACATCTACTCCGATAATTTCCTGACAACTGTTTTCAAGAGCTTGAGCTGGAAAATTATTCAATAAACCTCCATCTACATAAAAACATTTGTTCATCTGCATTGCTTCATAAATGCCTGGAATACTTGCTGAGGCTGCTACCCATTTATCAAGATTTTCACCTGTATTGACAATTTCCCAATCAGCAGTATTCAAATTAGATACACAAACATTCATTTTTTTGGGTAGTTTATCAAAACTGTTATGAGGAATTAATTCCCGAATGATTTCCCGTAATGTATCATGCGTTGACAATCCTGAATTAATAGAAGTGAGACGAATATTCATTAATTTAGTTATTCTATAAAGTTTATCTTCTTTTATAATTTGTAACATTTTAAGTGGCGAAATGCCTGCTGCATACAGGACGCCTACCACAGCTCCCATACTTGAACCTGCCACTTGCGAAGGATAAATTCCATGTTCTTCTAGCGATTGCAATACTCCAATGTGAGCAAATCCCAACGCTCCACCACCACTTAAACATATCCCGACTGCTTTTGTCGAAGAATTATTTTCAAATAATTTTTTTCCCATTCTTTCTGATAATGTTTTGTTTACAAATCAATTTTCATATTTCATATAAAAAATCACTGTTGTTTCGTTACTTTATGTGGTAAAAAAACAAAACGAAATTTCAATAATCAACAAATTGCTTTATTTTTGTACAATTGATATCAAATTCAATATTTTTTACGTTCAACAAAATTGAATAAAAGTAAAGTAGCTATTATTCAAAGTTAATAAATAAATTGAAAATGAAACGTATTTTTTTTAGTTTAATTTTATTATTCAGCGTACAAATTTCATTTGCCAATCTACTTTATGATATTGTAGATGGCAAATTCAAAGTAAAGGATTTAGTTGTACCATATTCTATGAAAGATGGAGAAAATTATACCTTAATGGTTAATAAAAAAGCCATCGTCAAATTCAATTATAAAACTGGTGCTGTAGTCGATACACTTTTTAGTGTTTCACGATTACAAAACGCTCCTTTTAAGGAAATTGAAGGATATGAATTTAGTCCAAATGAAGCTAAATTATTAGTACATACCAATGTAAAAAAACGCTATCGAAGAACATTTATTGCTGATTATTACCTTTACGATATAAAAAGGAATGAAATCCAGCCACTTTCTGAATATGGACCGCAGGAATCTCCTTTGTTTTCGCCTGATAGTCGGTATGTTGCTTTTGCAAGAAACAATAATTTATATTTAAAAAAATTAGATTTTAATACTGAATCAGCTATTACCAAAGATGGCGAAAAAAACAAAATTATTAATGGCGTCCCCGATTGGCTTTATGAAGAAGAATTTGGTGTTGTTCGCTGCTTCGAATGGAGTCCGGATAGTAAATTGCTGGCATTTATAAAATTTGATGAAACCGAAGTTCCTGAATTTTCTTACCAACTTTATGCCGACTCTACTAAAATGACAGATGGGCTGTCGCTTTATCCAACAACTGTAACTTATAAATACCCTAAAGCTGGTCAAAATATCTCAAAAGTCAGTGTTTGTATTTTCGACGAAAGACAAAAATCAATAAGAACAATCGAATTAAATACTTTAGAAGAAAACTTTTATATACCACGAATTAAATGGACTTCCTCTGTAGATCAATTGGCTATTTTTACCTTAAATCGAAATCAAAATGAAATGAAAATGTTTTTAGCCAATCCTAAATCTACTTTATCAAAATTAATTCTTCAGGAAAAAGACAATGAATATATTAATTACCGAAATTTTGATTTTTTTCAATTTTCAACTGATAATCAGTATTTTATTGGCGTCAGTGAAAAAAATGGCTACCGACATGTTTATCAATATCAAATAAATGGAACTTTAATTAAACAACTAACTGCTGGGAATTGGGATGTTACTGATGTTTATGGTTTTGATGAAAATACCCAGACACTTTATTATCAATCTGCTGAAATTTCTCCTCTTCAACGGGATGTTTATGCTATTACAACAAAAGGGAAAAAAACAAGATTAACAAATGGAAAAGGAGTTCATCAAGCTATTTTTAATAGTAATTTTACTTATTTTGTTGACAATGCTTCTTCTCTTGAAAATGCAAATACTTTAACAGTTTGTAATAATAAAGGAAATTTCATACGTATTTTTCAAAATAATGACTACATAACCCAAGAATGGGAAAAACTAAATTTACCAAAAAAAGAATTTTTTAGTTTTACTACTTCAGAAAATATAAAATTAAATGGTTGGATATTAAAACCTTCCAATTTTGATGCGACAAAAAAATATCCTTTGCTACTTGTTCAATATAGTGGTCCTGATGCTCAGGAAGTTTTAGATGAATGGAATGTAGATTGGGAATATTATTTAGCCGCTCAAAATTACGTAGTGGCTTGTGTGGATGGAAGAGGAACTGGAGCTCGAGGTGTGAAATTTCGCAAATGTACTTATCAACAATTAGGAATTTTAGAAACAAAAGATCAAATCGAGACAGCAAAGTTTTTGAGTTCTCAACATTACATTGACAAGGAACGAATAGGAATTTGGGGATGGAGTTATGGAGGTTTCATTACGCTTATGGCAATGAGTAGTCCAGAAAAAATATTTAAAACCGGTATTGCTGTGGCTCCTGTTACAGATTGGAGATTATACAACGCTGCTTATGCAGAACGATATATGCGACGACCACAAGAAAACTTCAAAGGATATGATTTGACCTCTCCCTTATTGCATGCCGCTCATTTGAATGGTAATTTATTAATTATTCATGGCACAGCAGATGATAATGTACACGCACAAAATACTTTATTATATGCCCAACATTTAGAAGAAAACAACAAAAAATTCCAGATGTTGCTATATACTGATAAAAATCATAGTATTTTGGGAAAAGAAATCAGAAGACATTTATATCAACAAATGAGCGAATTTCTATTTATGAATTTATAAACGAATTATAAATCGTAAATTCAAGTAATTAATGCAACTTTTTCAGGGGAAATAAAGGTAAAGAAAAAATTATTTTTCAAGACAAAGGAGAAAAAGAGCATTTCCCCTTTGCCCTGATGGAATAAATGCTTTACTTTGG
>JAGPGD010000084.1 GCA_018056165.1 Paludibacteraceae bacterium
GCGTTTTTCCATCAACAGTTACTGCCATGCCGCCTGTATAGGAATTTTCAATCAACGTCGGTGTTTTTCCGGAGTTAAAATCTACCAGTCCATCCGTATTGACATGAATCAAGGAAGGGATATTGGCTGCATCGGCAGAACGATATTGAGAAATCCACCAGCCGCCACGGCCATCGGGAGCAATGCAGGAATTGTAATTCTGTTGCAAGTTGCCATTCAGCGCATCATTGTAAACGATGGCACTGGGAGCCTCTTGCCAGGAAGTAGCCAGCGTGCCAATGTTGTATTGCAATACATTGCCGGCGCTGGTTGCCACTGCATCCACATAATCTTCATCGAAAGTATATAAACGAGTATCTTCTCCTTTGCCCAAAACCCAGCAATGAGAAATAGAACCATGCACATTGACGCCATTAATTGAAGACAAACCGCTCGTGGCTTTGGTCAGTCCCGAAAAGACTTGAACAAAAGGAGCAGAAGGAGCCGCCGGGTCCATGATCCAAACGCCCGGATGGGCATCGCTCCAATCGGTTACATATACCTTACCGTCTTCAGCAACTGCCAGTCGCATCGGACTGCTGCTGCCTGCCCAGCTTACCGAACCGGCATAACTTTGAGCGCCTTGTTGCGTAACATCTTCGAGGGCTGCATTCAAAATATACACACCATCCTGTGTGGTACGATTGGTTGTGTTACCACCTACAGTTTCGGTAGCATAGACCCGTCCAAAGAAAGGACTCTCAAAATTATTATCGACAGCCACGCCGCGTGGTGAATAGAATTGAAGTTCAGGACGCGAATCATCAGAAATTTTTACAGGACGATCAATGGCTTCAGTACTTGCCGTTACGCTCCAAGTGAAAGACCCTGAGGGCAATTCCGTCAGAGAAACTGAAACAGACTGTACTCCTTTGTTCAAAGCTCCAGCATCAATGGTTTTAATGATATTTTCACCATCCAAAATATCAATTTTTACGGAGGTAGCATTTTCATTCAATGTGAATTTCAGGATAAAGTCGGTTTCGGTTTTTTCGGCTTTCAATTCCGAAGCATAGATATTGGCGATGGCAGGTCCGGCAACTGTTCTGAAACGAGCCATTCCTTCATTTTGTGCCAGCACCATAATGTCCAGATCATACCCGCTGACTTTAGCTGCAGCTACCATATAGCTGGCTTTTGCAGTTCCCAGTCCATTAGCAGGCAATTTTTCGGAAACTTTCAACGATTGCTGAATGCCACTAGTCACATCAAAAAGTACGGCACCCACTTTCGTTGTATCGGCATCACAAGTAGGCGAAACCATAAAGGTATGTTGTGCATGGCGGAAGAAATTAATGCCGGAAGCACAGACAGCAAGGTTGAACCCATTCTGTTCTGAAAACTCACCCTTCTTTATTAAAGGAGAACGATCGTCTGCATTCCAATCAAACTGATATTCAGTAGGCAATACCTTTTCACTATCAAGATAAAAATGATCTTTCCCACTTGGAGAAATAGTAAATTTCATATTTTCTCCCCACAATGCTTCGGTATAATTGGCAGCATCCATCATATATTTATAACCCAATGGATTATCTTCTTCATAAACAAAACCAATGATCCGAATTTGTTTGCTGCTACCGGTAGTTACAGAAGGTACATAAATATTACATTTCCACCGTGGTCCACTTACAGCAAATGTTTCTCCTACAATACCATTCGACCAGTTTGCCTGTTGTTGCGTTTTAAAGAGCAATGAAGGAGCTACTGAATCGTTGTCCCACGTATAAATCTTAAAGTAACGACCTTTGTTCTCAGGCAAAGAAATGGTGTCTTTATTGCAAGCCAACAAATAACCATCGGAAGTAAAAGCGATATCGTTAATAATGTTTACACCACCTTCAATACCGGATAAATCCATCTCGCGAATTTTGGCAAGTGTTTGGGCGTTATAAATCGTTATTTTTGGTTCAGTAGTAAGTACATATAATTTTTCATCACGATACAAAACTTTTTTAATAGGTTGCTGGTTCAGCCATTCTGGAACAACTACCTCTTCATCTCCAAAATTATAGTGCTTCATCGGTAACACACCAGCTTCCTGAACTGGATCAGGATAATCGGGCGTGGTATCTTTTGGAATTACCACATTTAAGTTAGGTAAAAACATTTTAGCGTAAGAAGTAGTAGCCGCTGTTACTGTAACAGTCGTATCTTTTGCTTCATAATCCTTAGCTTCCAAATGCAATTTATATGTTCCGGGAGTCAGATCATAAAAAGCAAAAATTCCGTTGTACAGCGAATCTACATAATATACATTCAGTGAATCTCCATTCTGATTCATCAATTTTACCTTAGCTCCATTGATAGGCACCCGTTCGTCGTGTGTAAAAGCTTTATAATTAGCATAAAGTGGATGATTCATTTTTTCGTTGGCACTTTTGGCAAATCCAGCGATAATTCCTGTTGTTGGAAGATCAACATGAAAATAATCGCAGAAATACCGATAAAAGTTCACAGCTTCCAGTTTTTTATAATCAACATTAAGAAGTCTGTGCGTTTCAGGAGCGTAATCATGAAATGATCCTTCGGATAAAAAGCCTGGAACCACTAAAGGACGTAAAACACCTAAACCACTCGTGTTTCCATAAAACGAAAAATCGCCACGAATATTAGTAGAGGTAGTGTAATGTGTCCACACCGTAAGTTGATTTGAAATCAAACGAGGCCAGGCAGTTTGAGCCATCGGTAAACTCGCTGCCACAGTGGGTTGATCATCATAACCGTGATACAGCAGTAATAAATAATTAGTGCCTGTATTATTTCCAACAGCATTACTATGTATAGATAAGAAAGCATCTACGTTGTTGGCATTTGCTTCTTCGGCAATTTCCGACAAAGCCCGATCGTCTTCTTCCCTATTTTGAGTACGTGACATGTATACTGTAGCATTATTAGCTTGCAATAAATCGCGTAATGCCAATCCTTTTGCCAGATTGCTCGAAGATTCCCAAAATCCGAGTGTATCACCCAATTCAAAAGGAATAGTTTGGATATTCCTATCGTTTGCGCCATTGTATCCTCCATGACCAGGATTGATATAAATTTTAATTCCTGTAAAATCGACTGCTTTTACAGAAAAAATCATCATCAAAACGATGAAAAATGAAATTATTTTTTTCATGGTGTTTCCTCCTCCTTATTTTAAAACAACATTAAGTAAATATAAATCACCTCCCTCAGTATTAAATACAATCTGTTTCCCATCAGGTGAAACAGCAGGGTACATTGCCATGATATTGGTTGGCGTGGAAAGTGTTTGATAAACTTTCCCATCAATAGTGGCAGCTACTAAGGTAGAAGAAAGAAGAATTTCACCATCGTCAATATCATTCATCCCTACTAACCAGTTATTGCTTAACCATTGAGGTGCATTTAATTTTCCTAATGATTTAACATTTTTTCCATCCAGGTCACAAACAAACGTTCCTTTCCCTGCAACGACATAAGCAATTTTTTTACCATCGGGCGAAAGTGTAGGCCAAATATAACTTGCATTTTCACCATTAGGAGTTAATACTTTTCTTTCCTTGGCAGTATATACAACCATTTTCTGATTTTCAATACAAATGACAGGAGAAATTTCGGCATTATTCACTTGATTTTTAACCAACTGATTTCCTTTTACATACAGAGGCTTATTCCCTACAAATTTAGGAACAATGTTTTCGCGTGTAGGAGCAATTAATTGCTGCTGTTTCTGGTCTTTTAAAGAATACGATTTTAACGAAATGTAAAGGCGATTGTTTATCAACTCATTTTTTCGGTAAAGAATGGTTTGCCCATCTCTACTTATTTGAACCCCATAGCCTGCACCCCTTTCAGTAGTCAATGTTTTTAATTGCTGATCGTTAAAAGAATACATTTTTAGCCCCATATAATTTTCGCTGGTTGCTAATAAATAATCACCCGTTGGGCTAAAAACAGGATGATACATACCTCCGCTTTCTGAAGAAGCAAGAAGTTGCTTCACGGAAGTCACTTCAATTGTTTGAGCAACAAGAATTTGTCCAAACAAAGCAATAAATAAGAGTAATTTCTTCATAATACTTTTACATTTTAAAAAATTAATTAAAGATTTTTAGTGGCGGTAAATATAAAAAATTTTTACAAAGATTGCAAACGATTGCACTAATTTATTTACAAAATTTTTATTAATATTTTTTCGAAGTAAAAAATTGAGCAGTGAACAATATAGTTAAATGCTTCATTATTGGGAATTAAAACGGATTTCCCTTCTCAAATTTTGTAAAAAATGATCTAAAAGCCAATACCAATCGGCTTTTAAGAATATTCCAGTAAATTTAATGTACGCAAGAAAAATACTATTTTTTTCTTCTAACAAGGTTATTTTATTGAATTTTTTTGTATGTTTGTAAAAATAAAATAATATTCAATATGTGATAAACAACTAATAATTACACTGTAAGCAAGAAATTATTTTAGGCAAATCATGTAAGTGAATAATATCCAGCTTATTATAAATAAATTACAACTTTTCAGAAAGGAAAATCCGTTGAAATCCCTTTTTCATAAGAGGTTGAATGAATGTTATTTTCGAAAAGAATGCATCTGCAACAACGATATCGGATAATTTCTGCAGTTCTTCTTTTCTCTCAACAATAGAAAGAGCATACCAGTCGACTAAAGACA